>CAYNIH010000159.1:4469-6343 GCA_964397115.1 uncultured Roseivirgaceae bacterium
GACGGTTTACTTTAATCACCACGCCATCGGTTTCCAGCGGAAGGTCATCTCGTTTGTTTTCCCAGTTGGCGATGTAGGCGAATACATCCTCAATGGTTTTGCAGCGTGCATACGTAGGCGAAACATTGAATTTCCATTTTTCAAGTTTCTGGATTCCTTCTTCATGCGTCATCGTTCCAGGATCTCCCAACAGGTAATACGCATAACAATCCAGTTTGCGCTGCGCAACGGCTGATGAGTCCTGCATTTTTAATGTTCCTGATGCAGTATTGCGGGCATTGGCATAACGCTCTTCACCGATGTCTTCCCGCTCCCTGTTCAGTTGCTCGAATACAGCCTTAGGCATGAAAACTTCACCGCGCACTTCAAACGAATCGGGAGCGGTGCGGTCAGCAATGCGAAGGGGAATGCTCCGGATTGTTTTGATGTTGGCAGTTACGTCATCGCCCCGCATGCCATCACCCCGGGTTACGCCCCGTACGAGCAGGCCATTTTCGTAAATCAGGCTGATGGAAACGCCATCGAATTTCAGTTCGCAGAAATATTCGTAGGGTTCGCCTTCAAGGCCTTTTGCCACGCGGCTGTCGAAGTCCTTTAGTTCCTCATACGAGTAGGTATTTCCCAACGAAAGCATGGGATACCGGTGGTACACGGTTTGAAATTCTTTGGTAATGGTTCCACCAACGCGCTGGCTTGGTGAATCAGGGCTTTTCAATTGCGGAAACGCCTCTTCCAGTTTAATTAACCTTTCCAGCAACTGGTCAAATTCGTAGTCGCTTATTTCGGTTCGGTGCTGCTGGTAGTAGAGTTCGTTGTGATAATTGATTTTAGCGGTTAACTCCGAAATTTCCTTCCGGGCCTGGTCAACAGTCATCTGGCAGATGGATTACAGCAGCGAAATTAGTGCAAATCGGGTTTACCGGGTAGGGTTTGTATAGGCTTTTAATTCTTTGGTAAAATCAACTCTATTGTTTTTACGTTCGATATCTGCCATCCGGAAGGACGGATCTATTTCAATGGTGGCAATTTCTTTTGATGGCTTTTGAATCACCAGGGTATAGGCCGGCAATACCCAGGGCCAGGCTTCCAAATCCCTGCGGGTAACGGATTTGTCTTCTACCGGTTTGTTGCCGAGCGTTTCATTGATAGGCACATAGAAAACTTCTTTGCTTCCATCACGATAGGTAACCAACAGATCAACCGGCATGGGCAGTTCGCCAATGCGCTCAAGCGTAACAAAAGTTTTGTTCTCCTGATCCAGGATACTTTTTACACCGTAGTCTATCCGCTTGGTGGTATTTACCCAGTAGCTCATAAACCAGCGCAAGTGCATGCCCGAAGTTTTTTCCATTACGCGGATGAAATCGTTGGGTTCAGGATGTCGGAATTTCCATGCGTTGTAGTAGTTGCGCATGCCTTTGTAAAAGGTATCTGACCCGACAATGTATTTAATCTGATTAAGCAGCATGCTGCCCATGTTGTAGGCGGCTGTTCCGTAGGCGCGGTTGGTTGTATAATGGTCGGAGTGCTGGCTGATAGGTTCCTGCAGGCCGAAGCGTACCAAATTAAAGTAGCCGACATAGGTGGCAGCATGCGGATTATCGGATCCGGAATTGGCGATGCGGGAGAGGGACTCATCGGTGGCAAACGTGGTGAAGCCCTCATCCATCCACGGGTAGAGCGATTCGTTGGAGGCCAGCACAGCCTGGTACCAACTGTGACAAATCTCATGGATAGCCGTTCCAGCAACTCCGTTAAAATTTCCTTCTCCGAGAATGAGCGTGCACATGGGATATTCCATGCCGCCATCGCCGCCATGGATCACGGAATACACTTCGTAAGGATACTTGCCAAACATTTCATTCATAAACTGG
>CAYNIH010000160.1:0-6313 GCA_964397115.1 uncultured Roseivirgaceae bacterium
ACCACATGAAGTGCGTGCTCTTTATTGAAAAGAAAAACCCCATGGTATTGTACCAGGGCAGGCGGCTCGATTATTTTGATGCGGTTATTCCGCGCATCGGTGCATCAGTAACCTTTTATGGTGCAGCTGTTGTGCGCCAGTTCGAGATGATGAAAGTGTTTACGGCTATTGAGTCGCAGGCCCTGATCCGGTCGCGCGATAAGTTACGGAGTTTGCAAATCCTTTCGCGGGCAGGGCTTGGCTTGCCCAAAACGATATTCATGGATTACTCTCGCGATACAGAAGGAATAGTGGAATCGGTTGGCGGTGCACCCGTAGTAATCAAATTACTGGAAGGAACGCAAGGTCTTGGCGTGGTGTTGGCGGAGAACAAAAAGGCTGCCCAGTCGGTTATCGAGGCTTTTCATGGTGTGCATGCGCGTATAATTGTCCAGGAGTTTATAAAAGAATCAAAAGGAGCCGATGTCCGCGCTTTCGTGGTGGATGGCGAAGTCGTGGGAGCGATGAAAAGACAGGCACGCCCAGGCGAATTCCGATCAAACCTGCATCGCGGAGGAACGGCCACGCTTGTTAAACTGAGCCGTGCCGAGCGAACAACCGCCATTGCCGCTGCTAAGAAATTGGGGCTTGCCGTTGCCGGTGTGGACATGCTGCCCTCCAACCGCGGGCCGCTGATTATTGAAGTAAATTCATCACCCGGCCTTGAGGGTATTGAGGGCGCCACTAAAGTGGATATTGCCGGTAAAATCATTCAATACCTTGAAAAAAATGCAGCGAAAAAGAAAATCCAAAAAGACAAGGTAAATGCCTGAGTACCGGGTTGATTCAAAAAACAATATTTTGCCAACCAAACCATAACTAAACTTCCATCGCGTTGAAAGTTGTTACCATTGCCAAACATAAAATAGAGCCTGGTGAATTTAAAGAGATTGACATCAACATCGCCCGGCTGCCATCGCATACGCTAATTGATACGCCCATCTACGTTTCGCGGGGCCTTGAAGACGGCCCCGTGCTGGCCCTTATGGCCGGTATGCATGGCGATGAGATCAACGGCATGGAAATCGTTCGCAGGATTCTCGACAGCGAACTACACCGCCCCAAGCGGGGCACGGTTATCTGCATGCCCATCACCAACGTTTATGGCTTCTTAAATTTTTCTCGCGATGTGCCGGATGGAAAAGATGTAAACCGGTCTTTTCCTGGAAGCAGGAATGGATCGCTGGCCAGCCGGGTAGCCTGGCATTTAGCACACGACATCATCCCGGTGATCGATTATGGTGTTGATTTCCATACCGGGGGGGCCATGCGCACAAACTACCCGCAGGTGCGGGCCATGCTGAATAACGAGAAGAATTTTGAACTGGCCAACGCTTTTTTTGCCCCGTTTACCCTTGATGCACCCTTTCGGCCTAATTCCCTCCGCAAGGAAGCATCAAAAAAAGGAAAGAACATCATCGTTTATGAAGGGGGCGAATCACTCCGTTTTGACCAGCATGCCATTGAGGAAGGAATTGCCGGAACGCTGCGGCTGATGAAATATTTAAAAATGATTGATTGGGCCCCTGAGCCCAAAGAAGAGAACCGCGTGATTTGGAGCACGGCCTGGGTTCGCGCCAAGTATGCCGGATTGTTTCAAAGCACCATCCGGTGCGGCCAGTTGGTCCATAAAGGCGAATGGATTGGCACTATTACCGACCCGTTTGGGGAATTTAAAGAAAAAGTAATGGCTACCACCACGGCCTATGTCATCGGGTTGAATAACAGTCCGGTGATAAACGCTGGCGATGCGTTGGTTCACCTGGGCATGGATAACCTGTGTAAGATTGGAAGCAAGGAGTAATACGGCATTGTGCGATGATGATTCAATTTTTACCCATCAGGTACTTTTTTGGCGTAATGCCAAATTTCTTTTTAAACGCTGCAATAAAGTGGCTGGGATTGGAATAACCGACTTGGTAGGCTACTTCGTTAACCAGGAGCTGCCCCTTATCCAGAAGCACCCGGGCATGGTCCAGCTTATGATCAAGCAAATACCCGTAAACCGTATTACCGTAGATCTGCTTAAAGCCGGTTTTAAGCTGGTATTCATTTAAGCCGGTGAGTTTTGCCAGTTCACGAATGGCCGGTGGGTTCTCCAGGTATTTAAGCAGGTATTCTTTTGCCGTTTTTATTTTGCGGATTACCTCATCATCTTTTAAAAACGGACAACTCTCCGTATCAGGAGCCTTTAAGGAAAAATAGAGACTTAGCAGTTCAAACTTTTTTCCATTGTAAAAAAGCATACTGGCATGCTCGCTCAATTGTACCGTAAAGAGTTGATTCAACGCAACCAGTAACCCGGGTGGGATATCGCGTTCATCGTAAAATTTTCTGTTGATGTTTTCAGGAGTGAGAAACGGCAGGGGTTCATGAATGAACAACTCATGGAGGTGTTCAAGTGTAATGGAAAACCAAACCAGGCTGGTTTTGCCGGTCACGGTGAGCCGGTGAGGCAAGTCCGAATCGGGGTTGTAAAACAAAAAGTTTTTGCGGGCAGCCAGTTCCCGTTTGTACTGCGGGCTGAACTCCAGCGTTGCTTTGCCTTCGAGGCAAAAATAAAAGTGCACTACCCGGGCTGAGAATATTGATGCCATTGGCTCCGCTGGTTGCTCCTTGGTGAGGGTTGCCAGCCGGGTATTGGAGTCTTCAATCAGAACTTTCCAGAATGAGGTATTTTCGGTTTTCAATTCGGGGATCAGTTGATTTTATGAGGTCGCAAAAATATCCAAATAAATACTCTGTAAGAGACTAAAAATTGCGGTTTCCGTAATAAAAGTGTCCATTAAAGGTGCCGGACAACCTGATTTTTGTCAGGTGGCATTAATGCTCCGTTTCGGGGTATTTTTTGAAAAGCCAGCAAAGAATATTTGCACGCTGTTACGGTATGCTTAGAAGGTTTTTGCTGGTGTTTATGATGTTGGCGCAAGTTGCCGGATTTGGTCAGGATAGCCTGAAGACCACTCAGCTTGATGAGGTAGTGGTTACCGGGCAGTTTGAACCACAGTCGGCCCGCAAATCGGTTTACCAGGTGCGCACAATTCCACTGGAAAAACTTCAGGCGCGCGGAGCCGTGCAACTGCAGGATGTATTGAATACGGAACTCAACATCCGGTTTAGTCAGGATATGGCGCTTGGAGGTTCAAACCTTACCATGCAGGGGCTTTCAGGACAGAATGTTAAGGTGCTTATTGACGGAGTGCCCATGGTGGGCCGGCAAGGAACCTCAAATGAAATCAACATCAACCAGATTAACGTACAATCTATCGAACGCATTGAAATCATTGAAGGCCCGATGTCGGTAGCATATGGTGCTGATGCCCTGGCAGGCGTTATCAACATCATCACAAAAAAATCAGTCGGCAACCGGCTTGATGCTTACGTAAAACTGCAGGAAGAAAGCGTGGGCAACGAGTATGGAACCGACAAAGGAATTCACAACCAGTCGGTTGGACTGGGTTATGCCGTGAATCACCTTCGCTTCCGGGCCGACTTCAATCACAATTACTTCGGTGGCTGGCAAGGCAACGCCAACGGGCGGGATAAACAATGGCATCCTAAAGACCAATGGATGGTTTCCGGTAGTACGGGTTACGAACGCGGTGCCACTGACCTGTACTACCGGCTGGACTACCTTTTTGAAGACATTTACAATCCTGGAGTTTTCCAGGGAGGAGAAGCGCTTGATCAGCGGTACTATACAAACCGGTTCATGCACCAGATGCAGGGTGCTTTTGCGATTAATGAAAAACTTCACGGCAATGCGCTGGTTTCTTTCACCGACTACCAGCGTCAAACCCAGTCAACCATTGTGAACGAAGCCACCGGAGAAACCTACCTGGCCACCGGAGACGGCCTGCAGGATGTAACCGACTTCAACGGGATAACCTTCCGTAGCACCTTTCAGTATGCCTGGAGTACGAGGCTATCGCTTCAGCCTGGGCTTGATGTGAACTATGAAACCGGTCGTGGCGGACGCATTAAAGAAGGCACACAGCAAATTGGCGACTATGCCTTTTTTGTTTCAGCCGAATGGCTGGTGCATCCTTCCATCCGGGTGAGGCCCGGAGTTCGTTTCATTCATAATTCGGTTTATGCCGCTCCGCCTGCTGTTCCCTCGCTGAATGCAAAAATTACCATCGGCCAGCGGCATGACGTGCGACTGGCGTACGGCCGCGGATTCCGCGCGCCATCCTTGCGCGAGTTGTATTTTAATTTTTTCGATGCCAGCCATGCCATCGAGGGTAACACCAACCTGGAGGCTGAGCTTTCACACAGCTTCACCGGTTCGTGGAATTACCGCTTTACCCGAGAGCAGGGTGCCCTGGGTACGATAACGCTTGGCACTTTCTACAATACCATCGAAAACCTGATCGGTTTCGGGCAAAAGCCCGGCAACAACCTTATCACCACCTACCTTAATATTGATAAGTACAAAACCACCGGTGCCACGCTGGGGGCCTCATGGAACCAGTCAGCATGGGAACTTTCCGGTGGGGTTGCCTTTACGGGCCGGTATAACCAACTCAGCGAAAGTTATGAAGGGGTGGCTGCATTTGCATGGTCACCGGAAGCAACGGCTTCGGCAACGTATCGGTTTGTCCGGGCACGGCTGGATGTTTTTTTCAATTATAAGTACACCGGTAAAACACCATTTTACGAAGTAGTAAATGAAAACGGAGAAAACGTTGCCCGACTGGCCGAACAAGCTGCCTACCACTGGGCCGATGTAAGTGTGGTTAAGCAGGCAGGAAAACACCTGACACTTACCGCTGGCGTGCGTAACCTGTTTGATGTTACCGCAATTAACAGCACTTCGGTTGCCTCGGGTGTACACAGTGGCGGCAGTTCACGGCCCATCGGGTACGGACGTTCGTATTTTTTTTCAATCAATTATTCACTTACTAAATAATAAACTATGAAGATGTTTTGGAAAATTAGCGCTTTACTCTTTGCCACAGGAAATTTGCTGTTGCTCGGATCCTGCAAAGAAGATCCGGAACTGCCCGATAACACGGTGGGGTTTGAATCAACTGCATTAGGTTTTGCCGATGACGAAAGTGAATTGACGATTACCATTAACTTTTCGCGCCAGACTACGGCTGAAACCCAGGTTACTGTTCAAGTGGTGCCCACTGGGGTCACCTACGGGGTTGACTTTACTACCGTGCCGGCTGGTACAGCAGGAATAATTACCCTGCCGATAACGGTAGGCGCTGCTTCCGTATCGTTTACCCTGATTAAGGAACCCGGTGTGTTGTTTGATGGCGATGAGCAAATTTTGTTTACGGTGGTTCCATCCGATGCTTCACTGGTAGCCGGCAGCAACGCGCAACTAACCGTTACCTTTTCTGAACTGATTGCCGCCTCGGGTGAAATGGAAATAAACGGTGGCGGTGCGCTCTACCCAAATAAGGTGTTTATTGACCTGAGCGCGAACCGACAGACGGCTGTATCGCGCACTACCTGGGATCTTGGGTTCAGTTCAGGCAGTGCGTTTCGGGTTATCCTCAACTCCTCGAACGGCATGATGGCCCGGGCACTGGATAAAAATGATTTGAACGCGGTTACGGCAGCCGATACGGTTGGTTTTGGCGCCCAACTTTCCCTTGCAGCCGTGTTTGCTGCCATCAATACCACACCGGTTCCTTCCTGGGTTGCTGAAGCCATCAACTGGATTGATGACCCTGCGGGTGATCTCACCAAAACAGCCATTGCTGAAGTATCGGCCACGCTAACTGAAAATAAAGTATATATAATCAACCGCGGCACAGGACCCGGCTCACCCGCTCCGCAACTGGGGTGGAAGAAAATACGGATTATCCGAAACGGCAATGGTTACACGCTTCAGCATGCCGACATCGGAGCCACATCATTTTCCGAAATTCAGGTGGACAAAAATCCCGCTTATGGTTTCCAGTACGTGAGCCTGAGCACAGGCTCGGTGCTTGTTGAACCGCCCGTAGAGCGCTGGGATATTGCCTGGACAGGCTTTACCAATTCAACCAACTTTGGCTCCGGATTGATTCCGTATTATTTTCAAGATGTGATTTTACAAAACATGACGGGTGTGGCGGCTGTACAGGTTTTAACAAGCACCATCACCTATGAAGCATTTTCTGAAGCCAATTTGACTGGACTTGATTTCACCAATCAAAACCAACTTAAGATTGGCACATCCTGGCGCACCGGTGGCGGACCATCAGGACCTCCCTCTATCCGGACTGATCGCTTTTATGTGGTGCGCGATGCGGATGAAAACTATTACAAACTG
>CAYNIH010000161.1:0-6305 GCA_964397115.1 uncultured Roseivirgaceae bacterium
CTTAAAAAGCGTTATATGTTGAAACCGTTCATTTACATTGAAACTAACTTTTTTACATTGAAATAAAATGCCTTTGGTTTGGGGGCAAGAATCCCTTACTTTCGGATGGTTCACCTAAATAAAGCCGATATGAGAAGATCTTTTATCCTCTTTTTTATTGGTCTTGCTTTTCTGACTTACGGACAATCCGAATTCCAAAAACTTGAAAAGCTAAAAACCGAAGCAGCAGCCGAAGTGGAAAAGCTGGCTCCCCTCGGCCAGCAAATCAACGATATGCTGTTCAGCTTTGCTGAGTTGGGATTTCAGGAATGGGAAACCTTGAACTACCTCACGGCACTGTTGGAAAAAAATGACTTTAAAGTACAACGCGGCATTGCCGGAGTGCCTACGGCATGGATTGCTACCTGGAGTTATGGTTCAGGTAAGCCTTTGATTGCCCTTGGCTCCGATGTTGACTGTATTCCTAAAGCATCACAAAAGCCCGGTGTGGCCTATCACGATCCGTTGGTGGAAGGAGCTCCAGGGCATGGTGAAGGGCACAACTCAGGTCAGGCCGTAAACATCGTTGCTGCGTTTGCGCTGAAAAAAATTATGGAGCGCGAAAAAATTTCCGGAACACTCTTGCTTTGGCCCGGAATTGCCGAAGAGTTAGTAGGTACTAAAGCGTATTACGTTCGTGCCGGATATTTCAAAAATGTAGATGCCTGCATTTTTACTCATGTGGGTAATAACCTCGGTGTTTCCTATGGCGATGCTGGCAACAATGGCCTGGTATCGGTGCGGTTTACCTTTGAAGGGTCAGCAGCCCATGCTGCCGGAGCGCCATGGCGTGGCCGCAGTGCGCTGGATGCTGTTGAACTGATGAACATTGGCTGGAATTTCAGGCGCGAGCACCTCGAACTCACGCAGCGTTCGCATTATGTGATTTCCGATGGGGGCGACCAACCCAACGTGGTTCCTTCAAAAGCTTCGGTGTGGTACTATTTCCGCGAACGCACCTATCCGGATATTAAAAAACTGTTCGATACCGGTGTGAAGATTGCCGAGGGCGCAGCAATGATGACTGACACAAAGTTTACCTATGAAATTCTCGGCTCAGCCTGGCCCGGTCATTTTAATAAACCGTTGGCCGAAGCCATGTATGATAACATAAAAAAGGTAGGCCTGCCGCAATGGTCGGCTGAGGACCAGCTTTTAGCTAAGGCGGTTCAGTTAGAGATGAAGGCTCCAAAGGTAGAAGGCCTTGCCGTAAAACTCGACACACTTGGCTTGCCCAGTCCTACCGGGTCTATCAACATCATGGGCCGGCAATTGATGGCCATGGGCGGAGGATCTGATGATATTGCCGACATCAGTTGGTCGCTGCCCACCATTGTACTGCGCTATCCTTCCAATATACCCGGATTACCGGGCCACCATTGGAGCAATGCCATAAGCATGGCCACACCCATTGCTCACAAAGGTATTGTGTATGGCGCCAAAGCCGAAGTCATGACCTTGATTGATTTGTTGTTGAAACCCGAGATCATTGCCAATGCCTGGACCTACTACCGTAATGAGCAGACAAAAGAAATTCAGTACACCCCACTGGTAGGTGAGAAGGATAACCCGGCTATTTACCTAAATCAGAAAATCATGGAGGATTACAAACCGAAACTCAAGCCGCTGTATTACAATCCGGCAAAATATAAAACTTATCTTGAGCAATTGGGCATCCAGTATCCTACCTTGAGGCCCGATCAGAAGGAATCAGTACAGAAATTGGAAGTAAAAAAATAAAATGTTTACAGGAATCGTTGAAGCCGTAGGAAAAATTGAACGGATGGTTGTCGACAAGGCCAACCGGCACGTTTGTATCGGCAGCCCGATTTCCGGTGAATTAAAAGTTGATCAAAGTGTTTCGCATAATGGGGTATGCCTTACTGTTACCAAGGTTGATGGCGGAAAACATTGGATAACTGCGGTGCACGAAACGCTAACTAAAACTACCCTGGCCAACTGGAAAGAAGGGATGGTAATAAATCTTGAGCGCTCCATGCCTGCTCATGGCCGGTTTGACGGGCACATTGTGCAAGGACATGTTGACCAGGTGGGAATTTGTACGAATGTTCGTGAAGTTGACGGGAGTTGGCTGGTTGACTTTGAATATGAGCTTACTCCTGGTAACCTTACCGTTGAAAAAGGATCAATCTGTATTGACGGGGTAAGCCTTACCTGCTTTAACACTTCACCGGCCGGATTCCGGGTAACCATTATTCCTTACACCTTTGAAAATACCACATTCAAAAACCTGAAATCCGGTGACCAGGTAAACCTTGAATTTGATATCATCGGCAAATATGTCCAGCGATTGTTGAAAGGAAGGTTTTAACGGTGCAACCTTTGGCTGGATTCTGGCGTCCTGTATAGAAAATGGATTCGGATATGGTAAAAAAGCTTCTTTTTACTCTCATTTATATTGTTCCGGCTTGTGTGCTGGGGCAAAAAAAAGTATTAAATCCCGAATCATTTAATGCTATTGATGTATTTGGGCCGTTTAAAGTGGAGTTAATAAAATCCGATAAAAACCGTATTGAACTAAACTATAAAGATGTGGATTCAGACGATGTGGTAGCCGAAGTGAGCCGCAACACGCTGAAACTAAAATTACGTAACCGGCATTATGTTAATGACTGGGATTCAGAAAAAGCATGGGATGACTACATCCAGGTAAAAGTTTATTACACTGACCTTGATGCGATCAACGCACAGGCCGGAGCCATCGTTTTGACAGGTGGTCAGCTTAAATCGAAAAACCTGGCCATTGAAAGCAGCATGGGTGCCGAAGTATCGTTGGATGTGCTGTCGAAAAATCTTTACCTCAAATCAACCATGGGCGCGGTAGCCCGGTTGAGCGGTAATACCGAGTACCTGGAGGTTAAATCAAGTATGGGTGGTGTAATCAAGGCTGCGCAATTGAAAAGCAAAACTGCTTACATTAAGGCCAACATGGGAGCTGAAGTTTTTGTATTCGTTACCGATGAGATTGAAGTTGCTGCCGGATTAGGTGCCGTAGTGGATTATTTAGGAAACCCCGGTGTTCGGCTTACCAGTACCAATCTTGGTGCGGAGGTAAGAGGCAGGCAGCAGTAAGGCTCAGGATATTTCTGTTCGAATCGGATCGAGATAGCGTTTATAGAATTTAAAACTGAGTACAGCGCAACCTAATCCCACAAGCGCTCCAACAACAATATCGCCCGGGTAATGCACACCAAGGTAAATACGGGTATAGGTAAAAAAGGCAGCCCATAAAAATAATGTACCCATCCACTTCCTGTTGTTTTTGTACAACAGCCACAAAAACATAGTGAGGCCAAAACTGTTAGCAGCATGGCTTGAGGCAAAGCCATAGAGCCCGCCTGTGTACCCATTTACCAGGTGTAACGTCCCTGCTAATTCCGGGTTGCGCGATGGCCGTAGGCGTTCGAACCACGGTTTCATCACGCTGCTGGTTAGCTGATCACTTAGCAGCAGGGTAAAGGCAACGGCCACCAGCACCCGCCAGCTTTCCTTCCGGTGGTCTTTAATTATTACGTAAAGCAGCAGCAGGTAGAGCGGTAGCCAAGAAATGGTTTTGGTCAATACCAGCATTACCGGGTCAAGCCAGGGCGCATGGAATCCATTTAGCCAGAGTAAAAGTTGCTCATCAACTTCAAGAATTGCTTCTGCCATATTAACGTTTATGTGGCCCCTCGATTATTACCGGTGTAAATTTAAGGCTATACTTGTAACCCAAGTTGTATGAACCAAGCACCTTCTTCAATATTTTTAGTCAGGCCGGCCTCCTTCGGTTATAATCCTGAAACAGCTGCTTCCAATGCCTTTCAGCAGGCTGCCGGTGGTGTTCAGGCAGAAATAAGGCAACGGGCGATTGATGAATTTAACCGGATGGTTGATTTGCTGCATGTGCACGATATTCAGGCAGCAGTATTTGATGACACTGCGTATCCCCCTAAACCCGATGCCTTGTTTCCCAACAACTGGATATCCCTCCATGAGGATGGTACCGTGGTGTTGTATCCTATGATGGCGTCTAACCGCAGAATTGAACGAAGGGCTGATATTGTTGATTGGCTGAAGGCTAACTTTAACGTTACTGCGGTACTTGATTTCACCCGGGAAGAAGTCGGCAACCGTTTTTTGGAAGGAACGGGCAGTCTTGTTTTTGATTATGTAAATAGGATAGCCTATGCCTGCCGCTCACCCCGCACCAACGAGCAACTGGTACGGGCGGTATGCGCTAAACTGGGTTTTGCGCCCGTGGTGTTTGATGCACATGATAGTCAGGGTGTTGCTGTGTACCACACCAACGTAGTGATGTGTGTAGGGTCGAAGTTTGCGGTTGTTTGCCTGGATGCGATTCATCGTGAAGAAGATCAGGACCAGGTCTTAAGCAAATTCAGTTCAACCGGGCATCAGGTTGTTGCTATCAGCTACCAGCAAATGAAAGCGTTTGCCGGTAATATGATTGAAGTAAGAAGTCGAAGCAACGATCCGCACGTGTTGCTCTCCGAAAGTGCCTATTATGCTTTGCTTCCCGGGCAGGTTAATGCGATTTCCCGTTTTGCTGAGTTAATCCCTGTCTCTATCCCAACCATTGAAACGTATGGTGGCGGAAGTGTGCGGTGCATGGTGGCCGGTAATTTTTTGCCACTACGGACTCAATAAAGTTTAATTTAACAAGTATCTTGGGGGTTAGTCATAGCAGAAAAAGGCTTTTTTCTTATGGAAAAATTTGATTTGGTCGTTATTGGAGCGGGGCCATCGGGTTATGCTGCGGCCATGCGCGCATTGGATTTTAAAAAGAAAGTATTGCTCATTGAGCGAAACCGCGTGGGGGGTGCCGGTGTGACCAACGGAGCACTTTCGTCAAAAACCTGGTGGGAGTTGTCGCGTGAAGCGGCAAGTTTTCGTAAAAACCTTAAACGGTACAATATTCAGGAGCCCGGTATTTCCTACCGCGAAATCCAGGCCGAAGTACGGAGGGCGGTAAATGAGCGGAAGTCGTTACTCGAAGAGCACATGCAGTTGTTGCAGCGTTCTACCTATTCGAAGTTGTTGACCTTTAAATCCGGAACGGCCCGCCTGCTTAGCCAGCATGAGGTAGAGATTACCAACGGTATGCACAAGGAACTGGTAAATGCCGATTACATTATCCTCGCTACCGGCAGCAGGCCACGCCATTTACCGGAGTTGCCGATTGATGAAAAAATTGTGATGACCAGCGAGGGAATCGAGAATATGGATGATTTCCCGGAGAGCATGGTAATTGTAGGTGCCGGGGTTATCGGCTGCGAGTACGCTACTATTTTTTCAGGGTTTGGCAAAACAAAGGTTCATTTAATCGATAAAGGCGATCGGATACTGCCCTTCGAAGATGAAGATGTCGTGCGTGTAATAGAGCGCAACATGGAAAACAGCGGGGTACTCATCCACCGAAACTCGCGCCTGGTGCGCATGGAAATTAAATACGGAAGGGTAGAATACGAACTTGAATACACGGATGGTGGCAAAGAAATCTTTAATGTGGAAAAGGCGTTGGTAGCCGTTGGTCGCACACCCAATTACGAGGAACTGTGGGATGAAAACCATGTGGATATACACATTTCAAAGCGCGGCATTGAGGATAATGACACCCAAACCAATGTGTCGAATATCTATGCCGTAGGTGACATTACCGCAGATATTTCATTGGTTAATGTAGGTGAGCTGGAAGGTCGTTACGCGGTGGAAAAGATATTCGGACACCCCGACCGGAAGTTGGTATATGAAAACATCAGCACCATTATGTTCTTAAATCCCGAAGTTGCCGGGGTTGGGCTTAACGAAACCCAGGCGCGCGAGAAGGGCATCGACTACAAAGTGGTTACACTCGATTACAGTTGCATCCCGCGGGCAATTGCCAAGCGCAATACCCAGGGATTTATCAAGCTGCTGGTTACCAATGATGATCAAATGAAAATTCTTGGAATGAAGGTGGTAGGGAATCATGCCTCCAGCGCCATACAGGCGGTGGCCCTGCTCATATCAATGAATAAGGGCATAGACGAACTGGCCGAGTGTGTGCATCCTCATCCCTCCATCACCGAAGGAATTCAGGAGTGTGTGCGGATGTTGCTCGGTAAGTCAATGTTTAAGCCAAGTGCGCTAACCGATAAACTTTCGTGCCGTATATCAGCACAGGGTAGTTATCAGGATATTTTTTAGATTATGCATACAAAGACCTTTTACGTGATCATGTTATTCACCCTGGCTTCCTGCTTATA
>CAYNIH010000162.1:0-6284 GCA_964397115.1 uncultured Roseivirgaceae bacterium
TACACCGCCACCGACCTTCCGCCAAAAGGCCTGCCGGTATCCCATTTCGAAATGCACAATGCCGAGGATTTTGGCATCTATAAGTTTGACATCCTAAGCCAGCGCGGCCTCGGCCACATTAAAGAAACCGTAAGGCATGTAAAACGCAACCAGGGTGTTGATGTGGACATACACCGGTTTGCTGAGTTTAAGCAAGATGAAAAAATCAAACAACTGATGCGTGCCGGAAAAACCATGGGTTGTTTTTATGTAGAGTCGCCCGCTATGCGCATGCTGTTGGGGAAGTTGCGATGCGAAGATTACCTTACCCTGGTGGCGGCCAGTTCCATCATCCGGCCGGGAGTAGCGCGTTCAGGTATGATGCGGGCCTACATTGAACGCTTCCATGCCGTTCGCAACGGAGGCACCTACGAGTCGGCCCACCCGAAAATGGATGACTTGATGAGGGAAACTTACGGGGTAATGGTGTACCAGGAAGATGTGATGAAAGTAGCGCACTATTTTGCGGGCCTCACCTTAACGGAGGCCGATGTGCTGCGCAGGGGCATGTCGGGCAAGTACCGGTCGCGCGAAGAGTTTAAACGGGTGCAAGAGAAATTTTTTACCAACTGCCGTGAACGGAACTACCCGGAACACGTCATTGAGCGGGTGTGGTACGAGATTGAAAGTTTCTCGGGCTACTCGTTTGCCAAGGGGCACTCAGCCAGCTATGCCGTGGAGAGCTACCAGAGTTTGTACCTGAAAGCGCACTACCCGTTGGAGTTCATGGTGGGTGTGATTAACAACTTTGGCGGATTTTATAAAACCGAGTTTTATGTTCATGAAGCCCGGATGAACGGGGCTCAGGTTGAAGCACCCTGCGTAAACCGTAGCGAATACCTTACTACGATTTATGGCAACTGCATTTACCTGGGCTTCATTCACCTGAAGGGCCTCGAGTCCCGCATCGCCCAGGGTATTGCTGATGAGCGCAGCCGCTCCGGACCGTTTGCCAGCCTGAATGATTTTCTTCGGAGAGTGCCGGCAAGCCTTGAGCAGGTTCGTATTTTAATCCGGGCGGGGGCCTTCCGGTTTTCCGCAAAGTCCAAACAACGCCTGTTGTGGGAAGCGATGTTGTATTTCAGTCAGTCGAGAGCTAAAACTCCTGCAGCTGAATTGTTTGATACCGAGCCGGCCGGATACCCGCTTCCGCCCTTGCAGCGCGGTGAGTTGGAAGATGCTTTCGATGAAATTGAACTGCTCGGTTTTCCGCTGTGCGATCCGTTTAAACTGGTTACACCGGTTGAAGCAGACCACACTGCAGGCTGCCTGCCCGGATGTATCGGAAAACAGGTGAACATCCTGGGATACCTGGTAACCACGAAGTACACCAGCACATTGAAGGGCGACCCGATGTATTTCGGAACGTTTTACGATAAGTCGGGCGAAGTGTTCGATACGGTTCATTTTCCGGATGTGGCCCGAAAGTTTCCATTCCGCGGGCGCGGGTTTTACCGGATTGGCGGAACGGTGGTGGATGACTTCGGAGTGTGCATGATTGAGGTCAGATCCATGGAAAAAATTCCGATGGTAAGCAAACGTGCCGAAGAGTTTATGCAAGATGAATCCACCCGTAATAGAGAATTCATCCCGATTTAATTACATTTCGCTGATCAATTTACCCAAGGTTCGGATGCCCTCTTCAATTTGCTCACACCAAGGTTCGCCATAGCTGATGCGCAGGCAATTTTCAAAGCGCCCCTGTGATGAGAAAATCTGCCCTGGAGCAATTCCGATATTGTGCTTCAGCGCCCGTTTATGCAATTTGTACGTATTGATTCGCTTATCCAGTTCTACCCACAGGGCAAATCCGCCTTGCGGGCGAGTCATGCGGGTATCGTCAGGAAAATATTCAGAAATCGCCTGGCTGTACCGTAACGATTGGGTGTGGAGCGCTTTGCGCAAGTGGCGGAGGTGAAGTTCATAGCGTCCGTTACGCAATACGTGTTCAATGGCAGCCTGTGTGAGTGTGTTGGTAGAAACTGTATGCATGCGTTTGAGGCGAATAACTTTTTCCTTGAATCGTCCTGGTATGGTCCACCCGATGCGGTAACCGGGGGCAAGGGACTTGGAGAAAGAAGAGCAGTAGAGGACCAATCCTTTTTTATCAAACGACTTACATGTTTTTGGCCGGGTTTTACCGAAGTACAGTTCACCATAGATGTCATCTTCAATGAGCGGAATATCATTTTTTGCAAGCAGTTCAACGAGTTGTTTCTTCCGATCATCTGGTACACAACTTCCAAGTGGGTTATTGAAGTTGGTTACAAATAAGCAGGCTTTAATATCAAACCGGGCGATGGCCTGTTCCAGAATGTCAATATCAATTCCGGTTACCGGATCGGTAGGTATCTCCACCACCTTCAATCCATGACTTTCCATCACCTGGTAAATAGCGAAGTAAGTTGGACTTTCAATGGCCACCGTATCGCCCGGCTTGGTTACGGCCTTTATACACAACGCCAACGCCTCAACACAACCAGCGGTTACCACAATGTCGGTTTCTGCAGGTGTACCACCCCAATTAAAAGATTGACGGGCTATTTGCCTGCGCAGCGCAGGGTTACCCTGTATGTGTTCATAATGAAGGCAACTGGTTTTTGAATTGCGCAGTACCTGGGTTACTGCTTTATTGAGTTTAGCGGCTGGCAGCAAACTGGTCGAAGGTGCACCCAAGGCAAAGTTCGTCAGTTTGTCGGAGTTCAGGTCATGGTAAACGCTGTTAATCATTTCATCTACGCTTACCGGTATTACATCTTCGGGGGGGTCGCAGCAACGGGGTAGATCAGGGAAATCAGAAGGCGTAAACTTCACATAATAACCCGATTGTGGACGTGCCTCAATAAGTCCTTTGCTTTCTAAATGATAGTATGCCTGAAACGCGGTGCTCAAACTAATGCCTTGCTCCTTGCTCAAGGCCCGTACCGACAATAATTTATCGCCTACCTTTAGCGACTTCTGTTCAATTAACCGCTCAATGCGATCGGCCACTTCCAGATACAAATGATCGGGTTGCGTAAGGGTTTCCATACTATCCTGATATAAACAAACTGATATGGTCAAAATTAATAAAACTGAAACTGTTTTTTTATCGTAATTAAGAGAAAGTTTGTGCTGAAAGATTAAGAATTCCTTAAAAACATGAGTAACCGCGCCAACTACCGGCCCTATTTAGCCCTTGTTGCCGTGTGCATCATCTGGGGTACCACCTACCTTGCTTTGCGCATTGCAGTGGTGCATTTTCCGCCCTTTCTGTTTACAGCTTTACGCCAGACCATTGCTGGCGTGCTGTTAATCGGGATTATTGTTTCCACTGCAAAGCCCTTGTGGCCTTCACGCGATCACGTTATCCGGCAGGCAATCGGAGGTTTTTTTATGATTTCGCTTGGCAACGGACTGGTAGCCTGGTCTGAGGTGCACATTCCCAGTGGCATTGCGGCTATCATTTGTTCATTGATGCCTGTAATGGTGATTCTGATCAACCTTTCCATCAATCGTGATGAACGCCCCACACTACCTATTTTTTTAGGTGCCCTCATTGGTATGGCGGGCATTGTCATCATATTTGGCGAAAATGTAGCCGAGTTTTCGAAGTCAGAATACCTGGTAGGTATTTTCATGACTCTTCTGGCTGTTTTAAGTTGGGCAGGTGGAAGCATTTGGATTAAAAAGTATCATGCTGAATCTAACCCATTCTTTAATGCGGGCCTGCAAATGTTTTTTGGCGGATTGTTTCTCTTTCCGGTGAGCTTGGTATTTGATGACCTCACACAAGTGAAGTGGTCGGGTGAAGCATTATATTCCTTGTTGTATCTGATTGTATTTGGCTCCATTCTCGCCTATGCCTCGTATATGTATGCATTAAAAAAATTACCCATGACAATTGTATCCCTCTATGCGTATATAAACCCGCTAGTGGCCGTGGTATTGGGTTGGTTGATTTTAGATGAAAAATTGAATTTCAAAATCTTGTTTGCCATTCTAATTACTGTAGCCGGAATCTACATTGTTAATCGTGGATACCAACTGCGCAGCCTGTGGAAGGCGCAAGTTAGCAGATGATTGAACAGTCAAACTTACAATTTATAAATACGGCACTATGAACGATATCCTCTTTAAAATTCCAAATCGCAGAAGCAAAAACAACCGTTTACAGATTGATTTCTATGAGCAAAAATTAAACTTTGAAGTTGATCCGGCTGACTTGTATGAGGCGTTGAAAGCCAATCAGCACATTATTGTTGTTGATACGCGCAGCCCAGAGGCCTTTGCACAGGAACACATTCCGGGAGCCATCAACATTCCGCATCGCACAATGAATGACGAAACAACAAGCCACCTGGATAAAACTGCTTTGATTGTTACGTATTGCGATGGCGTTGGCTGCAATGCTTCTACAAAAGGTGCTTTGAACATGGTAAAGTTAGGGTTTGTAGTGAAAGAATTAATTGGCGGCCTGGCGTGGTGGAAGGCGGATGGTTTAGCAACAGAAGGAATTCGCATACAGGTTCAGCAAAACATAAGTTGTGATTGCTGAATGGAAAATTTTTTGCTGGAAATAGCGGAGTATCAGCCGCAGCACCAACCCTGGTTTGAGAAATTTAACCGTGCATGGATTGAACACTACTTCCGGATGGAACCCATCGATGAGTTAGTGTTGCAGGATCCCGATGAACACATCATCAGCAAAGGCGGAAGTATTCTCATGGCCACGTTCAATGGAGAAATGGCCGGCACGGTGGCACTGAAGTTTGTGGAGGCAGGAGTGTACGAGTTTACCAAAATGGCGGTTGATGAAAAATTCCGGGGTAAAAAAGTTGGCGAAGCGTTGGCACAGGCGGCTATTGGTAAAGCAAAAGAACTGGGGGCTGAGAAGATTATCCTGTATTCAAACACGATGCTGCAGCCGGCTGTTGCCTTGTATCGGAAATTGGGCTTTAAAGAGGTGCCACTTGACGGCCCGTACAAGCGCAGCAATGTTAAAATGGAGTTAACCTGGTAATTCCAAAAATCCCCCAATAATTTATACCTTGAAGAAACAATTCAGGCCATGACCATCACCGAACGTATACCCGTACAACGGACTTCAAAATCGCGCATCAGCGAGATTGATTTTAAAAACCTTGAGTTTGGAAAACTTATTTCCGACCACATGGTGGTTGCCGAATATAAGGACAAGCAGTGGTATGCCCCCGTTATTCGGCCCTATGGGGAAATAACGATAACCCCCGCCATGCTGGCCCTGCATTACGGCCAGGCGGTGTTTGAAGGCATGAAGGCCTTTCGGATGAAGGATGGCAACATTTCTATATTCCGCATACACCGCCACCACCAGCGATTTAATAAATCGCTTGATCGGATGTGCATGCCCCCATTAAGTGAAGAACTGTTCATTCACAGCCTGCATGCACTAGTGGAACTTGATCAGCAATGGGTTCCCGATGATGAAGGCAGCGCCCTCTACATCAGGCCGGTAGTGTTTGCCACCGAATCAAGGCTGGGCGTTAAAATTTCTGATCAGTACCTGTTTGTGGTAATGACCAGCCCGGTAGGGCCCTACTTCAACAAGCCGATACAGGTGAAGGTTGAGGAAACGTATGTTCGGGCTGCCGAAGGCGGAACAGGATATGCCAAATGTGCCGGCAACTATGGAGGTGCTTTTTACCCTACCCAACTTGCCCGCCAGCAGGGATACGACCAGGTGTTGTGGACGGATGCAAAAACACACAATTATATTGATGAATCAGGCGCGATGAATGTGATGTTTGTGATGAACGGAACACTGGTAACCCCCCGCTTAACCACTGCCTTGTTGGACGGAGTAACTCGTGACTCCATCCTTAAACTGGCTCACGACATGGGCGTGCCGGCCGAAGAGCGAAAGGTAAGCCTTAACGACCTGATTGAGGGATTTGAACGGGGAACATTAACCGAGGCTTTTGGCGCAGGAACAGCCGCAGTAGTTGCCCCTATTGCCACCATTAACATTCATGGTAAGGATTATCAGTTACCGGAGGTAACTGAAGAGTCGTTTCAGATGAGGGTTAAGAAGAAGTTATACAACATTCGCCATGGCATTGAACCCGACAATTATAACTGGAACTATATTCTTGCTGTGAAGTAGTAATCCGGACAACTGTCTTTTGCTGACCGGAAAAATATGTTCACGCCATTTCTTATGAATGAATTTCAGAAAACCGAAAGAACAACGATTACACGACTGACAAAAAGAGCGTGCTATGACC
>CAYNIH010000163.1:0-6264 GCA_964397115.1 uncultured Roseivirgaceae bacterium
CGCGGGGGCAAATCGAAGGCTTTTGCCTCATGCGCCAGGTGGCCTTTGTGCGAGCCATCGCAGAACGGTTTGTTTTTCGACAGGCCGCACCGGCAAAGCGATACTACCGTTCGGCCTTGCAGGCCATAGGCATTGCCTTGCATGTCCACTATTTCGAAATCGCCTACAACTTTCAGTGAACCGTTGTTGTTTACTGTAATTTTTACTGCTGCCATGGCTATCGGGTTTTGGTTTACTTTATCCAGCTGATTATGGTATTGATTGATGTTACCGGCAAGGTTTTACAGATCACACCCAGCGTATTCAACAACTCAACCTGTTGATCGAGTTCCTTGCGCTGCTGCCTGGTTTCGGCAATAAAATTAATCATGCCCAGGCCATTGGTTTTGGTTATCCTTACCAGGTTGGTAAGGTAACATAAACTCGTTACCGAAGCAGGCAGTTGTTTATCCACGAACACATCGCTCACCACCAGGTCGAACTGCGCACGACAGGAGGCAATAAACTCGGCTGCATCTGCACAGTGCAACTCCAGGTTTTTAAACCGTTGGAGGTTAAAGTATTTCTTCCCCAGGGCAATTACTTCAGGGTCTATCTCCACTCCCGTAAGCTGGGGCGACAGGCGAAGTTCTTCGCACAAAATGGTGGCGATGCTTCCTGCGCCAAAACCCAGTATCAGTGCGGTTTTGGGGTTCCTGCGTTTTACCTCCAGTTTCTTGAATGCCTTTTGAAAAAGGCGGTGCAGCGTATCAAAAGAGTAATTCGCGTCAGGAGAATGCAAAACATATTTTCCGCTCTGATACCACACTTCAAGCTCTCCACTTATCTTGCTCGGTTGCTTTTCAACCACGGTGCCAGAAACATAGCTAAGCAACTGTAAAATGACTTTTTTCACTTTCGCTCGAACATGCGCTTAAAGAAATCGGCTGCTGCGGTATACGCGCTAATCCAGTTTTTGTGGAGCAGAAATCCATGTACTTCATCAGGGAAAACCAATTGTTCAAAATACACCCCCTGTTCGCGCAGGTTTTCGGCAAGGTTTACCGTTTCACTAAAGGGCACGTTCCGGTCATCGTCACCATGGATCAGCAAAACAGGGGAGCGCCAATCATTAATAAAATGCATGGGCGAAGATTCAAATGCCTTGCGAGCAAAGGCCTGATGTTTTTCGGATTGATAGGACGGTACAAAATTTCTTATCACCACATTCCAGTCGTGTACCCCGTGAATGTCCACTCCGCAGGAAAATAAATCAGAAGCTTTAGCTAAACCCAATGCTGTTAGATACCCGCCATAGGATCCGCCCCATAAACCAATTTTTTTCGGATCCACATCCGGGCGCTGTGCCAAATACAATCCCGCGCCTTCCACATCGCGGTATTCGCTGGCTCCTGCCGCTCCATAATCGATCGCTTCGCGAAACTCCAGCCCGTAACCAATGCCGCTGCGGTAGTTTACCGACAACACCACATAACCCTGGCTGGCAAAGTACTGATTGAGCGCGTAGGCATTATGGTAATACTGGCTGTAATGAAAACCCAGCACCATTTGCCTGCGTGAGCCGCCATGGAAGAAAATTACTGCCGGTCGTTTATCGCCTGCTTTCGCGCCTCTTGGTAAAAAGAGTTGGGCAGGTATTTTCATGCCATCGGTAGCGGTAATCATCATGGCCTGCGGTGTTACCAATTCCTTATTTGGAAACGTTTTTGGAAACAGTTCGGCCGCGATCATTTTCGTTTGTCCGTTGGCCTGAACTACATGCGGCCATGCGGCAGTAGTCGCATCGGTGCGCAGGCAAACCATTCCTGCTGCTGTTTCAACAGGCGCGTATTCGATACCATCGCCAACGGAAAGTTGCTGAGGCTTGCTTCCGGTAACGGCCACTTTATAAATATGCCTGCGATCGATATCACCAATATTGGTCACATAAAGTAAACTCTTCCCATCGCGTGCAATGTCAACCGATTCCACTTCACCATCGCCCGGAGTCAGCAGCACGGCTTCACCGCCATTAGCGGAAACGGAGTACACATGCTGCCAGCCATCGCGTTCCCAGGGAAACACAATACGGTCGCCTATCCACCACAGCAGGTTATCTGCGACCGGAATAACCTGATGTAAAACACTTCCTCTGCCGGGTTTTGCACTCCACACTTCCCTTGCTTTACCTGTACTTATCTCCACAATGCGTATTGACCAGGGGTGCCCTTCACGGGCAGGCACAAATGGCAACCGGTTGCGCACATTGGGAGTGCGGATAAACGCCAGTTGCTTTCCATCGGGCGACCACACCGGGTTGCCATCGCGGTCAACGCTCGGATCCAAAAACTGAACGGTATTGGAAGCAAAATCATAGACCCCAATAAAAGAATGATCCGTGCGGGTGCTTACAAAGGCCAGCTTGGTTCCATCGGGCGACCAGCGCATGTTGCTTTGCGATCCGCGGGAGTGAAACAGTTTTTTGCCTTTTCCGGCCGAATCGAGGTGTACTAACCAAACCTGGCCGCCATTAAGGTATGCCAGTTTCTTTCCATCGGGAGAGCGTTTAGGATAAAAACCCGCGGCTAATTTATTGAGATTGCTTCCGTCACTATTCATCATCCAGATGGCACGATCAACACCGGGTTGAATGGCAATAGGATTGGGCAATTCGTTTGCACTGTTGGGGGCGCCTCCGCGTACGAAAAGAATTTTACCTCCGTCTTTGGTAAACTCTACCGATGAAATTTCCTGCCCATCATCCTGTGTATAGTTGGTGATTTTCTTTGGCACAAAATCAGGCGCATCAGCTACATAAATATTTCGCACGCCCTTGTCGATGAACACCCAGGCAATGCGTTTACCATCCGGGTTGGCGGTAAGGCCGGTGGGAAAGGGTACATTAAGAAGGTTTTCGATGGTTACCTGTGCAGGCGCCTTTGCCAGGCACACGCTGTACAGCATGAGCAACAAGATTCTTTTCATACCCGCGAAAGTTAAGTTAACCAAGGTAGGCTATTGCAGCGGGTATTGAAATACCGTTGGTCAAAATCCCCTTCGGATAACAGGTGTCCTACACCTTGAAGGTGTGGGACACCTTTACAATTCCCGCAACAATTGTTCGTAAAACCACAATGCGGTTTTATAACTTTCCAGGCTTACGCGCTCGTCAATGCCATGAAAACCGATTGGATCGATGGCAGGACTGAACTTGATGATATTGGAAGAGATTGCACCGAAGTGCCGCGAGTCGGTGGCACCAATTACCAGGAAGGGTGAAGTAATGATTTGCGGATAGCTTCGCTGAATGGCGGAGGCGATTTTCCGGTAACCGAAGCCATGCACCGGTGTTACGGTCGATGGTTCGGCTACGTTATTTTCATTATACTTTTCAATCACCACGCGGTCATCGCTGATTTTCTTTTCTACCTCCCTGATTACTTGCTCAGAGGAGTGGCCTGGCATCAACCGAAAGTTGACTACTGCCGTTGCCACCGTGGGCACCACGTTGTCTTTTATGCCCGCTTCAATAATGGTTGGAACAATGGTGGTTCTGATCATCGCATTACCGGTGTTGCTTTGCGAATACGTCTTTAAGATAATGCCTTTAAACAACCATGGGTTGGCAAAGGCCATGCGCTGTACAAATGGCATTTCGGGTCCCAGGCTCTCCATTAACCCGCGCATCGGTTCTGAAAAATCCGCATCAAAAGGTTCGCTGCGCAACTTCACGAGTGCTTTCGACAGGATATCAATAGATGTTTCTTTTTCGGGCATGGATGAGTGGCCACCTTGTGCGCTCACCGAAAGTTTCAGCGACAGGTAGCCTTTTTCGGCTGTTCCCAATAGTGCAACCGGTTTGGTCATGCCCGGTATTTTGTCTCTGGTAATGATTCCGCCTTCACCCAGTACGAACTCGGCCGCAATGTTTCGATCCTTTAACATCCGCGCAATTGCCACGGCACCCTTGCCCCCGATTTCTTCATCGTGACCAAATACCAGGTAAACCGTGCGCTCCGGTTGAAATCCTTCGGCCACTAGTTTTTCTACTGCTTCCAATATGGAAATCACATTGATCTTGTCATCGGTAGTACCTCTTCCCCAGATAAAATTATCTTTCACCTCACCAGCAAACGGATCGACCGTCCACATGGCTTTGGTGGCTTCTTCAATAGGCACCACATCCTGGTGCGCCATCAGCACCACCGGTTTCAAATCAGGATTTTTCCCCTCCCAGCGATAGAGTAAGCTGTAGCCCTCCACAATTTCGCGCGAAAGCGCTTCGTGTGTTTTGGGGTAGGCAGTCTCTAAAAATTTTCTGAAGCCAATGAATTGTGCCGAATCAAACAAAGAAGGATCGCCATAAGAAATGGTTTTATAGGAAAGGGCTTGCCGAAAATGGTTAAGTGAAGTTTCTGTTAATTCCGGTGCAGGAACCGATTCTGCGGAGCGTTGGTTAGATTTGAACCGAAAGGTATTGACCAATACGATTGCAACCACAATAAGGAGCGCAACCAATACAAGTAGAAAAAGTCTTTTAATCATAATTTTTTAATCATAATTGAAATCTGTGGCTATACAAATGTGGCAAAATGAATTCACTTTTTTAGATTTACCAAAAGCATTTAACCCCCTTCCTATGCAGGGAATTTTATATTTCTCCTGTTTGAGGCGCAAATTCACAAGAGCTTTTTAACCAATAAAAAGCCCCGCCTTTCGGCAGGGCCACTTCCTTTCAAACCGGAACTTCTGAGAAAAGAAGTTCACGTCTGAATGGACGCTAAACGATTATTTCAGCGCGTTACTGTAGAAGATGCGCAAAGCCTGGTCGGTAAACTCCGAACCCAATCGTATTGTTTCTTGTTTGTAAAGTGTGCCCTCACAATCAGCATAGTGCGACACTTTTACTTGTTGCTCTTCCTTCCAAATTATTCCGTAGTAATTAGGTCTGTAGTCAATCATCGCAGTATTAAACTCCTTAAATTTTTTGTCTTTAAACACAGGTGCGGCAGAATCAAAGGAGTCTCCCTTCAGGTTTACTAATAATATGGCATCTTTACCCATGCCTTCACTGCCGACAAACTTTATTTGTGTGGGAGAAGCCAGTGGCGTGGCGCCATCCATGCCGAAAGCCCCTCCGAGTTCAAAATCAATTTTTGCTTTTACTGATGAAAATCCGGCCAGGTTAGAAGAAGCTGTCTTCATATCCACAAACGGAAAAGCAAAGGAAACTTCAATGATGATTGCTCCGTCCAGATCGCGCGAAATCTTTGTGCTTTTGTCAAGAAATGAGCCTTTTTCGCGTCCATCCTTTTTTTCCTTCTTTACAAAGTAACTATACCCCGAAGGCGTTGCGCTTACATAACCGGGTATTTGCGCATAATTTACCTCCCCGCCTTCTTTACGGATCCAATCTGCATATTGATCGGACTTCGCTGCATCATCGGCAGTAAGAATTTCAAATCCTTTTGATCGTAAATCGTCAGTGAATTTCTTGTACAAGGTGTTGGTGATTTCAATAAAATCTGGCGTGTCAACTCCTTTTACAGCCACCACCATGGAAGTTTTGGTGTTATTCTTGAACGATCCGCCAATCGAAGAGGCTTCAGCCGAAGCCAGTACGTGGAAGTACGTGCGAAAACTTGCGATATACACTTTTCGCGGCATGTTCTTTAATTTGTTTTCACCATAGCTGCCTTTGTCTGTTACATCGTCAGCCGTAAGGGTTTGTGCAAGGGTAATCATGGAGGCGATCCACAATGCCCCCAGAAAAACAATCTTTTTCATAGTATTCCGGTTTAAATGGTAATGGTTCAAAACTATATGCGTGCAAAAATGCATGGCATACCGTTTTTCGCGGAAACGAAATACCGTACTGGTACGGAAGCCGCTTTATTGTGGACCTTCCGGAAGCAGTTTATTTGTATAGGCAAATTTCACCAGGCCAACGAGGTTGTTGGTGTTGGCTTTGCGGAACAGATTTTTCCGGTAGGTCTCCACCGTTCGCTCACTAAGAAAAAGTTCCTCGGCAATTTGCTTGTTGGTGTATTCCTTAATAATGAGATGAAGTACTTGCGTTTCCCGATCGGATAAAGGAGTTGGCGGTTCATCGCTGGCAACGAGTTTTTGTGTGAGTTCAGCACTGACATAAGTATGCCCCTCACTAATCTTTTCAAGTGCAATTGACAGTTCAGCTGAACTTGTATTTTTTAATAAAAAGCCATGCAGCCCTTCTTTGATCGCTTTTTTTACACTCATTAATAACGAAATCAGTATCATCTGTTG
>CAYNIH010000164.1:0-6261 GCA_964397115.1 uncultured Roseivirgaceae bacterium
GTCCAGCAGGCCGTCGATACCCGAAGCACCAACCTCTACCTGCGAGAAATCGGGGTTAACGGTTAGGTCGAGATTAAGCGAAGGGGTGATACCCACCTTGGCATCGAAACCGGTTAACCCTTCGTATTCGGTGGGCGTGTTGTTCTCTTTGTCCTTATACATCGAACCGGCTACATAAGGAATCATCGAAATATTGGTACCGGCTTTTGGCAGTTCGTTATCCCAGATGAGCTTGCCGCTCCAGGCGAACGAAGCCGGCAGGTACTGTACGGGCGTGGCAATCCAGCTTGACACCTCATTGCGCTCCAGGTCGTTGCGCAGGATATTAAAATTCCACTCGCCACGGTTATACCGGATGGATTTAAATGGGATGGCCACTTCGGCTATCCATACCGAATCGGTCAGGGTAACCTCGCTGTACCATTTGTTGTCCCAGAAAGCCGAAAAATCATCAGGTTGTGATCCGCCATTGGCCATCAACCCCTCGCGCTGTACGCCATACGGAGTGATATTGAAATAAAAACCGTTGGTGTAATCGTTATAGGGATCGAAGTAAAAGCCCACATTGTCGTTAAAGCGGAAATCAAAATCCCTGCGCAGCGACTGTACTACAGGACCTTTGCCGTCATCTTTACACACAAATGCCAGGTACAAAAAATGATCATCAAAGGCGATGCGGAAGGTGGTTTGATTGACGGGCGGAACGGAATCATAGGGTTTGCTCATCCAAAACCCGGTGGCCGCATTGGCCTGCCGCCAGGTCGCTTCGCTCAACGCCCCGTCAATTACAATGGCATCTTTCACCCTGCCGGCATGATAGGCCGTACCTTGTTTATGCTGGGCAAAAAGAGGCAGGGCTGTTACTGTGAGAAGAACGGAGCGTAACAAGAACATGGGGGTAAAACTATTCAAAATGCCGGGGTAACGATTTCCTCTAACGCAAAAGATAACCATATAGTTTGCTATTTTTACGCTTTAATAACCTGTTGTGCAACTCACCCCTTTAACGGCAATCTCCCCGGTTGACGGCCGATACTTTAACACCACCCAACCACTGGCTGCTTATTTCTCCGAGTTTGGGCTGATGCGCTACCGCGTACGGGTAGAGATAGAATATTTCATTGCGCTCACCTATGCACTGCCCGAACTGGCCGGCTTTCCAAAAGAAAAAGAAGCGCTGCTGCGAACCCTCTACCTCGAATTTACTGAATCAGATGCCCTGGCCATTAAAGAAATTGAAAAAACCACCAACCACGATGTAAAAGCCGTTGAGTATTTCATCAAACAGAAATTTGAAGACCTCGGGTTTGGGCGGCAAAAGGAATTTGTTCACTTCGGCCTTACTTCGCAGGATATTAACAACACAGCCATACCGCTCGCATTAAAAGAATTTCTTGAAAATGACTTTTCGGATGCTGCTCAGCAGTTGATAAGCAGGCTCAGCGCATTATCGGTACAATGGAAAGATGTACCCATGCTTGCGCGCACCCATGGCCAGCCCGCCTCGCCAACACGGTTGGGCAAAGAGTTATATGTATTTGTTGAGCGCCTCCATCAACAACTCAATCTGCTGAAGGCCATTCCGCACTCGGCCAAGTTTGGCGGAGCCACCGGTAACTTCAATGCCCACCATGTAGCCTACCCCGAAGTCAACTGGAAACATTTTGCCAACACGTTTGTTTCACGCCAACTGGGTCTTGTTCGCAGTGAGCCGACCACACAAATTGAACATTACGACAACCTGGCCGCACAATGCGATAACCTCAAACGCATTAATACTATTTTAATCGATTTCAGCCGCGACATCTGGCAATACATTTCGATGGAGTACTTTACGCAAAAAGTTACCGCAGGCGAAGTGGGCTCATCGGCCATGCCACATAAAATAAATCCTATTGACTTTGAAAATGCCGAAGGCAACCTGGGGTTGGCCAATGCACTGTTTGAACATCTTACGGCCAAACTTCCTGTTTCGCGCCTGCAACGCGACCTCACCGACAGCACCGTGCTGCGCAACCTGGGCATACCGCTTGCCCACACCTGGCTGGCCTTCGCTTCGCTGCAGCGCGGCCTAACAAAACTGGAACTGAACCCAGAGGCGATTAACCGCGACCTGGAAGAAAACTGGGTAGTAGTTGCCGAAGCCATCCAAACCATATTACGCAAAGAAGGCTACCCCAATCCTTATGAAGCGCTTAAAGCGCTTACCCGTAACCACCGTAAAATCGGACGCGCAGAATTTGAAAAATTTATTGACAGCCTGGAGGTTGACGACACGCTGAAAAAACGGCTGCGCGCCATTACACCGTTTACCTACACGGGCATTTAATCCATAACCATTAAACATGAACAGCACCAGTCACCACGATGAACGTTTGGCGAAAATGACCTTCGCTTCTGTCTATCCACACTACCTAGCCAAGGTGGAAAAGAAAGGCAGAACAAAACAAGAACTGCATCAGGTAATTGATTGGCTAACCGGTTACAGCGAAAAGCAGGTGCAGAAACTGATTGACGAAAAAGTAACTTTTGAAACCTTCTTCAAGCATGCTGCTCTGAATCCGAAAGCCCGGCTTATTACCGGTATTATCTGTGGTTACCGGGTAGAAGAAATAAAAAATCCGCTAACCCAACAGGTAAGGTACCTTGATAAACTGGTTGATGAGTTGGCCAAAGGTCGAAAAATGGAAAAAATCCTGCGATCAACCTGAATAACCAGAACAATTGAACCGCTTATTTAAGGGTTCATCGGTATAGTAAACGAACCTTAATGGTGATGCCCTCCCGGACCGTGCACATGGCCATGTGAAAGTTCTTCAGCAGTAGCGTTGCGCACATCCATCACCTCCACTGAAAAGTTCAGATCCACACCCGCCAGCGGGTGGTTGCCGTCAACCGTTACCGACTCCAGCCCCACTTCTGTCACGGTAACGATTTGTGGTCCGCTGCCGGTATCGGCCCTGAACTGCATGCCCTTTTGCACTTCCTGGTTGCCGAAGGCCGAACGCGGAACTTTCTGAATAAGGCGCTCATCGCGAACTCCATATCCCTTTTCGGGGCTTACTTTTATCTGCAGCTTATCGCCTTTTCGTTTTCCCTCCAGTCCCTCTTCCATTCCCGGAATCAGGTTGCCAATCCCCTGAATATACATCAGCGGGCTGCGGCCCACGCTGCTGTCGAGCGTAGTGCCCGTGTTGTCTGTTAACGTATAGTGAATGGAGACAACCTTGTGTTTTGCTATTTGCATAATGGTAATTTGTTGAGGGGCTAAGGTATGGAAATTTCAATCGTTTATCAGGCGTTGATCAGAGATTAATATTGGCGATCTCATTCCTCGAAACACTTATCCGATTCTGATTTTCGAGTTTTTTAAGCAGCCGGGAGATGACTTCACGTGACGAATTGAGGTCGTTGGCTATTTCCTGGTGGGTGGTAGCAATACGGTTTTCACCAGCCGCCTGAAACTGGCGCTTCAGGTAAAATACCAGTTTTTCATCCATGGAATGAAAAGCAATCTGGTCAATTACCTGTAAAAGTTCTTCGAAGCGGTGGCGGTAGGTTTCCAGCACAAAATAGTACCAGTTCTTATGCTCACGCATGAGCTTGTCCATGTGATGGAGCGGAATGGCCAGCGCTTTAACCGGGGTTACCGCTCTGGCTTTTATGGCGCTTACCTCGTTCTTTGCCGCGCAGATCATGGAAAGCGCACAGGCATTACCGCGCTCGAGGTGGTAGAGAAAAAATTCTTCTCCGTTTTCGCCTTCACGGTACAGTTTCACGCGACCATCCAAAATGACCAGCGAGTTTTTAAAATACTGACCCGGGCGCATCAGCAGCTCGCCTTCATCAAAATAAACTTCCTGCGCTACTGCGGAGATATACTCCAGCAGGTCATTATCGAACTGCGGAAAAAACGGCCTGAGTTCCATGGAGGCAAGTTACTGGAAGATTTTAAAAGGATGCTAATTTTATTGATAAGCGCTTAACGGTAATCCGTTTTTACCCATAGTGTATGAGGAAAAATTTCAGAGTCTACCTGTTTTTAGGCGTTTTAATACATAGACTGTCCACACGTAAACCACCAGTAGGTTGTACCCGGGGCCGGAGTCGAACCGGCACAGTATTGCTACCATTGGTGTTTGAGACCAACGCGTCTACCAATTCCGCCACCCGGGCAGGCATTGGGGCAGCAAATTTAATTGAAAACTTCAGCCCACCAAGCACTGGCAATGCCAAGCTCTTCGTAATCCTGTTATTGTACCTCAATAAATTTAATCAGCGAAAATGCCTGCGAACGCTCCGAAAAAAGTGTTTTTACTCTCCCCCAAACGTTGCCAAACAACTCGGATTTGCGATAGGCCTCGAGGCTGGCCTCATCGTTCCAATGGCTCAGCGTGGTAAAGGTATTTTGATCGTCAGCATCGCGGAGCAGTTCCAGATGGGTGCATCCAGCAAAATTGCGGATAGCCTGCTTGTTGGCATGGAAGATTGCGAGAAACTCATCAACACCTGCCTCGGTAAAGTGCATGCGTACAATGCGGATAATCATAACAACCAGATTTAATTATTCAAACGTGATAAGAATGGAACTGCCGTACTCAAGCCCCAGCAACTCAGCAGCATTACCTTTGTAGATTCCTATTTCGAGCAGTCCCAGTGAATTAAACAACAGAAAACATTCTCCTTCATCGGTTTGATAATACTGGGTGTGAATTTTCCGGAACTTATCGGAGCCAACCTGAATGGTAAACAATTTGTCCTTACTCAGCACATCAAAAGCCTCTTTCGGGATGTTGGTAATCAGGTTACCGAAATTATCAACATGAATAACGCTCCCGGTAATCTGTTTTTTGGTTGCTTTCACCAGCCGGTCGATCATCTTTTTAAACACGGGCAGAGGCTTACCCAAACTGGCAATGGAAACTCCGCTGGCCAGCCGCGCGGCTGCCGGTGCAAAGATGTCGCGCTCAGGAAACGTTGTCTCAATGGCGTTAATGGAGTTCAGTTCAACCAGGTTTTGGTGGGGTTTTTCACTGAGCAGGCCAAACAGGCCATTATCCGTGCCGACAAAGTAGTGGTCTTCAAGTTGCAGCGCGATTGGCTTATCATTTTCTATGGATACCGCATTCACACCCACCAGATGAACAGTGCCCTTGGGAAAATCGCGAAACACCGAGCGCAGCACAAAAGCCGCGTGGGCAACATCAAATGGGGGAAGCCGGTGCGTGATGTCAACCAGCCGGATGCCGGGGTTGGTGCTCAGAATCCGGGCTTTGATGGCCGCTACGTAATGGTCGCTCTCGCCCGAATCGGTAAGCAGGGTAACAATGGCCATGTTGATGCTCCGGGTGTTCTTTTGTACTTTTGTAAAAGCCTAAAATTACGCATTTTTAACGCTCCTAAATTCTGATATTCCGGTTTGATAGAAAAAGTAGTAACACTCGAAAACATTTCGCTGATTGATTTCTTAGGGGTAGAAGACAAAAACATACTCTCGCTGGCCACCGCCTTCCCCCGAAGCCGCATTGTTTCGCGCGGTAACCAAATCCTGATAAAGGGCAGCACGTCTGAAGTGATTCAGATTGACGATATTCTCAACGCCCTCATCCATCACTACCACAAATACGGAAGCATTCGTGAAGAAGATGTTCGGACGTACGTAAGCAGCGAAAAAGCGCTGGCCGGCCATGACGGTCCGCCCGATGACCAGGTGATTCTTTATGGTGCAAAGGGCATCCCGATAAAACCCAAAACACCTAACCAGCAAAAATTGGTAAACCTGGTAAAAGACAATGACCTTGTTTTTGCTCTGGGTCCTGCAGGCACCGGCAAAACCTACATATCCGTTGCCTTTGCCGTTCGGGCCCTCAAGAACAAACAAGTGAAAAAAATTATTATCACCCGGCCGGCCGTTGAAGCAGGCGAAAACCTGGGATTTTTGCCGGGCGACCTGAAAGAAAAAATCGATCCGTACCTGCGTCCGATTTACGATGCCCTGCACGACATGATTCCGTTTGAGAAACTCAAGTATTACATGGAGCGCGAGGTCATTGAAATTGCCCCGCTGGCCTACATGCGCGGCCGCACTTTAAACAACGCGTTTATTTTGCTGGACGAAGCGCAAAACACCACCCCTATGCAGATGAAAATGTTTCTCACCCGCATGGGGCCCGATTCTAAAATGATTGTTACGGGCGATACCAGCCAGGTTGACCTGCCTGCGCGGCAAACTTCGGGATCGTGATGTTGAAGAACACGTTG
>CAYNIH010000165.1:0-4982 GCA_964397115.1 uncultured Roseivirgaceae bacterium
AATCCCTCCGAATTGCTCCTGCGTCTGCGATGGATCGGCATTCTGGCAGGCCGAATCGCTGAGTACTCTGGGTAAGTATCAGGAGGCCATACCTCTGTATCAGCAAGTGGTTTCTCTTTCGGCTTCAGTTGAGCCTGAAGTACTCATTCGCGCTTGGTACGGATTAGGTTATGCTTATTTTAATCAGCAGCAGTATGAACAGGCCCTTTTTAACTTCAGGGAATTTGCAAATAAAGGCAACCGTTCGTTACCCAATTATTCTGATGGAATCCTACGGCTTGCCGATTGCCACTATGTAAACAAGCAGTACCCGGAAGCCCTGGCACAATACAACAGGGCTCGTCAGTTCAATTCGCCTGATGATGACTATATCCTTTTCCAAAGCGGAATGATTAATGGTATTTTGCGCAAGTATGCTGAGGCGCGCAGTCAGTTTACGGCTCTTGTTTCCAGTTATCCGAAGTCGCAATACCGTGATGAAGCCATCTTTCAGCGCGCCCAGTTTGAAATTGAGCAGGGGAATTATCAGGCTGCCGCTGACGGACTTACCCAAATAATCAGCGAGGGCGGGAGGTCACGCTTCCTTCCATACGCCTACCTGCGGAGGGCTGCCTCGTATTACAACCTGAAGCTATATGATAAAACGGTTAGCGATTACGCTGCGCTGCTCAAGCAATTTCCAACGCACCCTGCAGCCCAGCAGGTGTTGATTCCGTTGCAGGAAGCATTAGGACTTGCCGGTAAATCCGGAGATTTCGAAAAATACCTTGCTGAATACAAACAAGCCAACCCCGACAGCAAAAACCTTGAAATGGTTGAGTTTGAAAGTGCCAAAAATCTTTACTTCAATCAGCAATATAACCGTGCCATACCCGCGTTGCAGGCCTTTTTACTTGCTTACCCTCAAAGTGCACGGCTTCACGATGTAAAGTTTTACCTGGCTGAATCCTACTACCGGCAACGTGATTTTGATAAAGCCTATCCGTTGTATCAGGAACTGAGTAATGATCCAGCCTTTACCCTTGCCGGGCGTACGGTTAGCCGGATGGCAGAAATTGAGTTCAGGCTGGGAAAGTATGAACGGGCAATCTCAACTTACCACACTCTCGAAAAGATGGCTGCCACCAAGAAGGATCTTTACACTGCCTGGTCTGGCCTGATGGAATCGTTCTTTTTACTGGCCGCGTATGACTCGGTAAACACTTACGCCAGCCTGATCATTGAGAAAGGAAACATCAATGCCAGTGCAGTTAACAAAGCTTCTTTGTTTATCGGAAAAGCTGCTATGGCCCGCGGCAATTATGATCTGGCAAAGGATGAATTCATCAATACGCTGAACTCCGCACGCGATGAATACGGAGCCGAAGCCAAGTACCGGCTTGCCGAAATTTTCTTTAACACCGGCCAGTATAAAGCATGTTACGAAACGCTGATCAGCCTGAATACCGATTTTGCCGCATACGATGAGTGGGTGGGGAGATCATACTTGTTGTTGTCGGATAATTTTTCAGCAATGAATGATGCGTTTAATGCAAAGGCCACCCTTGAATCGCTAATAGGAAAATTTCCGCTGAAGCATATCCAGGATATGGCCCGGGAAAAGTTGAAAAAGATTACCGATGCCGAGGAGGCGCAGCGGGATAAGCAAGCGGCAGCCGATTCAACAGACAACAGGTGAGATGAAGATAAAACAACTATACGTTACTGCATTGGCATTCTCGGGCATGGCGCAGGTAGCGCTTGGGCAGGATCCCAGGCCGGCTGAAGCCGAAATGGCACCGGTAGAGGTGGAAATTGTGCGCGAGCGTAAAATTGTGCTGCCCGAAGCAACAAGGTTATTTGAGAAAATACCACCCCGCCCGACCGAGCCCATCAAACCGGAAATTACCTATGAGTTTAAAGCCTTTCAGTTCAGCACCCCCCAGGCAAATCCGGTTATCCGGCCGTTGAAGTTGAAGACCGAACAGCAGGATGAAGCGTACAAGGGTTTTTTGAGCGCAGGCTACGGCAATTATGCATCACCCTACCTTGAGGCATTTATCAGCAACACGAACACCAAAAATAATCTGCTAGGCACTCACGCCTTCCTGAATCGTTCCGGCAAAGGCCCTGTTGATGGCAAGAACTCCGGCAATGGCTATTCAGGTATTGCCGTTTTTGCCCGTTCGTTCGGCAAAGAAATTACTTATGATGCCCGGGCCGGATTTGAAAACCGCCAGACACATTTTTATGGATACCCGCAACCTCAACCAGTTGAGCGGGATACCATCCGGCAATCGTTTAACCTATTTTCGGTTGACCTGGGTCTTGCCAATTCCAGAAATACAGAGTTTTCCTACCAACTCAACGGTAAGTTCAGTTACCTCTCGGATAAATTCAATGCCACCGAAAGCACGCTTGATCTTGGATTTACCAGCTCCTACAAGTTCACAACAGGCAATCCGGTTGACATCCGGGCGGTTTACTCTGTAATCAGCCGCAAAGATGAAGGCATTGATGCAAAGCCGCGCAGTTTGTTCTCGGTAAATCCGTATTTTAAGTTTACACCTTTGGATAACCTTACCCTGCAGGCCGGGGTGGTGGTGGCCCTCGAAAACGATACGCTGGATACAAAAAACTTCCATTTCTTCCCCGATGTGAAAGCCATCTACAAGGTAAGTCCATCGGTTGATGTAGTGGGTTTACTTACCGGAGGCGTTGACCGGGTATCGCTGCAAATCCTTGCCCGCGAAAACCTATGGCTGGCCCCACGCGTGCCGCTTTACCACAGCAACCGATTGCTAGAGTTTGAAGCAGCAATCAATGCCAAATTAAGCAGTAAGGCGGTTGTTAACACCGGTGTTTCGTTTGCCGCAATTGAAAACCTGTACTTCTTTGTTAACGATGCCGAAGATGGAAGCAAATTCAACCCTGTTTACGATGCTGGCACAACTAAACGCACTAATTTTTTTGCTGCCATTACGCTTAACCATTCCGATAAAGGAAGACTGATACTGCGTGGCGACTACTTTAGCTACAGCACCGATGAACTGCCCGAAGCATGGCACCGGCCCGGGTACCGTGCCACCGTTAGCGGTTTATACAACATCCGCAACAAATTGTTGTTGAGTGCCGACATCATCGCCCAGGGAAATATGAAAGCCTTTGATCTTCAAACACTGACCAGTATAAAACTTGATCCGGCTTTTGATCTGAACTTCAGAACAGACTATTTCGTGTCGAAGAACTTTTCGGTGTTCGTTGATCTTAACAACATTACCTCCAACAAGTACCCGGTATTTCTTAACTACCCTGTCAGGGGCTTTCAGGTGATGGGGGGCATTACCTGGAGTTTTTAAGGCATGACTGAAAATTTGTCAGCATCGAAAATTCGGTTAATTTTGTATAGTTCTAACGTTTTACACCTTCATGGCCAAAAGAAAAAAGACTGACGAAAACCAGCCTGCCAATGAAAACCAGGCTTCGTCTGACGATACGTTTGGTTTACCCGAAATCAATTACGAGCCGATTCGGAAAGATGAACCCGCTTCAGAACCTGGACCGACTCCTGAACCAACACCCGAGCCAACACCTGAACCGGTAGCACAATATGAGGAAACTTCTTCAGAGCCGGCTTATGCCGATGAGCCAACTTCGGAAGAAAGCGAATACCGGTATGAGCCCGTTCAGGAGCCTTCACCGCTTTGGCCGAAAGTATTAGCCATTGTTTTGGTGGTGGTGCTTGCATTAGGTGCTGCTTATTACTTTCTACTTTATAAGCCGCAACAGGAAGAGAAGGCGCGGCAGGCAGCCCTCAAGGAGCAACAGGACAAAGAGCGTAAAGCACGCGAAGAAGAAGAGAACCGCGAACGGCTTGAGCGTGAGGCTGCAGAAAAGCGCAGGCTCGATTCGCTGGCCGCTATTCCTAAAACCGGAACAATCGAAACACTGGAGCAGCGAACGGGTTTATATTACGTGGTTGTTGCCAGTGCAGTGGATGTGGATTTGCTGACTGATTATGCCAAGAAACTAAGTGAAAAGGGGGTGAGCAGCAAAATCATTCCACCGTATGGAAAATATAAAGTTTACCGGATAACCATCGACAGTGGCGACTCGTTTGCCATGGCCCAGGCCAAGGCTGACGGATTAAAAGCCGAGTATGGCGATGCCGTTTGGGTATTAAAATATTAATCCTACCAGTGCGGGATACTTTTTTAACTTTTTGTCGTTAACTTTTTAAACTTTACCGATGATTGTACAAATCGTGACCGATGCCGCCTCTGCGGCCACAACTGATCAGCAACTTTCGTTATGGCAACTGTTTCAGGCAGGCGGGTTAATGATGTACCCCATCGTGCTGCTCTCTTTCGTTGCTGTTTACATTTTTTTCGAACGCTTTCTTACCTTGAACAAAGCCAGTCAGGACCCGGCCCAGTTTATGGGTAAGGTAAAGGAACTGGTGTTAAAAGGCGATGTAAACGGGGCAAAGCTACTTTGTGTGCAAAACGATTCGCCCATAGCCCGGATGATTGAGAAGGGGATAAGCCGGATTGGCAGCCCGTTGAAAAATATTGAGGCCTCTATTGAAAACGTTGGCCGCATTGAAATCTTTAAACTGGAAAAAAACCTGTCAACTTTGGCTACCATTTCAGGCGCAGCGCCCATGATGGGGTTCCTCGGAACTGTTATTGGTATGGTGCAGGCCTTTATTGCCATAGCACAAGAAGAAGGTTCGGTTAGCCCTAAACTTTTGTCGAGCGGCATTTACACGGCCATGCTCACCACGGTGGCCGGCCTGATAGTAGGTATCATCGCTTACCTGGCCTACAATTTCCTGGTTACACGGGTGCAGAAGATTATTCATAAAATGGAATATTCATCACTTGATTTTATTGACCTTTTACAGGAACCCCGATGAGCCTCGGATCAAAAAATAAAGTCGAACCCATGTTCAGCATGGCCTCCATGACTGACCTGATCTTTCTGTTGCTGGTATTTTTTAT
>CAYNIH010000165.1:4992-6214 GCA_964397115.1 uncultured Roseivirgaceae bacterium
CGTTCATTACCCCTTCCGGGTTGCCGGTAAATCTGCCTACCAGCCTACAAAGCAAAATTGAAGTGCAGAAAGTTTCGGTTACGGTAACTAACGACCTGCAGTATTATGTTAATGATAAAAAAGTCTCGAGAAGTTTGCTCGAAGGTGAACTGAAAAGCAAACTGGCGGGTACTAAAGGATCAGTTATTCTCCACATCGACAAGAATGTGCCGTGGGAACATGGCATTTATGTTGCTGATATCGCTACCAAGCTGGAAGCAAAAGTGGTGGTGGCCACCAAACCGAAATAGCCATGAACGAACGGGAGGAAAAGCAGAACAAAACCATTGCCCTGATTACCGCCATCGGGATACACGCGCTTCTTTTCCTGTCGTTTCTGTTTGTGGTGGCATGGCGTGCGCCTAACCCACCGCTTCCCGAGTACGGTATAGAATTGAATTTCGGATTAGACAGCCAGGGCAGCGGTGACGTGCAACCTGTTACACCATCCGGCACGGAAACCCCGGCTAAGGAAGAAGAACAGCAGGTGAAGAATGAAAAACCCGATGACGAAATCAAACCGGTTGTTGAGGATAAAAGCCAACCCGATAATTCAAAACCGGTTGAACAGCCGGTAACCACCAAGCAGGAGAGCCCCATATCGGTAAAGGAAGAGAAGAAGGCGCAGCCAAAACCGGTTGAAAAGCCTGTTGAGAAACCGAAAGAAAAATTGGAGACCAAACCCGAAGTAAAACCAAAGGAAGCGGAGAACAAAGCAACTATTACTGCAGATAAAACCACCGCCACCGACAAAGAAGGAAAGCCGGTAAGCCAGGGCGAAAAGACTGGTAAAACTGGCGATCAGGGCGATCCGAAAGGCACTCCCGATGCCAAAGGGCTTTTTCCCAACCAGGGAGGAGGCGCAAATGCGCCCAAGCTTGAAATGGATGGTTGGGACTGGAACAAAATTCCGAATAACCCCAACGTGCCAAATAATGAAACCGGAAAGGTAGTAATTGAAATTCTAGTAAATGCAGAGGGTGATCTGGTTGGTAGAAAGGTAATTGTACGTGGTCCAAGTCTTGAAGCTGACAAAGCCTGCCTTGAGGAAGTTGAAAAATTAACATTTACCAGAAAATATGGGGCTGGGCTGGACATGCCACCGGTTACAAAAGGTATTATCACCTTTTTTATCAGCGCCAAATAGCACACAAATCATCAAAGTCAATTTAAGACAGGGGTC
>CAYNIH010000166.1:0-6210 GCA_964397115.1 uncultured Roseivirgaceae bacterium
GTCCAACCGCAAGTAACATTGCCAATTATCATTCCGCTGTCTTGTTAATGCTTACTCAATTTCTTGAACCTTCAATACCGAACGCCTACCTTTGCGCCCTCATTTACCTGAGCCATGCTGCGAAAAATTGCCCGTGCCCTTATTTCGGTTTATTATAAAGATAACCTTGAACCCATCATTCACCTGCTAGGGAAGGCAGGGGTAGAGTTCATCTCAACCGGAGGTACGCAGCAATTCATTGCAAACCTGGGGTACCCGGTTACACCGGTAGAAGCACTAACCGGCTATCCCTCCATCTTTGGCGGAAGGGTAAAAACACTTCATCCGGCTGTTTTTGGTGGTATTCTGCAGAGGCGCGATAAACCGGATGATGTACAGCAGGCTGCCGAATTTAACATACGGGGTATTGACCTGGTTGTCGTTGATCTATATCCGTTTGAAGAAACCGTTGCGGGTGGCGGCAGTGAGGAGTCGATCATCGAGAAGATTGACATTGGCGGTATTTCGTTAATCCGCGGAGCGGCAAAAAACTTTAACGATGTACTTGTCGTTTCTTCGCGCGAGCAGTATGCGGAGTTGATTTCGCTGCTTACGGCTAAAAACTGCGCCTCCGATCTGGCCGACAGGAAACACTTTGCCGCGCTGGCCTTCGATGTTACCTCGCATTACGATGCGGCTATTTTTTCGTGGTTCAACTCCGATAGCCGCATTCCCTCATTTAAAAAGAGTGTTCGGTCGGGCAGGCAATTGCGCTATGGTGAAAATCCGCACCAGCAGGGCAGGTTTTACGGCAACCTCGAGTTGCTGCTCGAACAACTGCATGGCAAAGAGCTTTCATATAACAACCTGGTAGACGTAGACGCTGCATTGGGTCTGCTTCAGGAGTTTACCGATGAGCCCGCCTTTGTTATTATCAAACACACCAATGCATGTGGTGCGGCAACCGCCTCAACGGTTAGAGAAGCTTACCTGAAGGCCTTTCAGGCCGATACCGTTTCGGCATTTGGGGGTGTGCTGGCTGCCAACCGGCCTGTGGATAAAGAGGCTGCTGCGGAAATCAATAAACTGTTTTTCGAAATTCTGGTGGCCCCCGCTTACGATTCGGCTGCACTTGAGTTGCTGATGTCGAAGAAGAACCGGATGCTCTTGATTCAGAAACAACCTTTAAAGGAAAAAAAGCTATTTAAAAGCCTGCTCAACGGAGTAATTGAGCAGGACGTGGATTTGAAAACAGAAACCCCTGCTGACTTGCGCTCAGTTACGCAGCGGCCGCCAACGCCAGAAGAAACAACTGCACTGCTGTTTGCCGCTAAAATTGCCAAGCACACCAAATCAAACACCATTGTGCTTGCTGTTAACGGGCAAATGCTGGCCAGCGGTGTAGGGCAAACCTCACGGGTTGATGCCTTAAAGCAAGCCATTGAAAAAGCCCGGACGTTTGGCTTTAACCTGCACGGTGCCGTGATGTCATCCGATGCCTTCTTTCCGTTTGCCGATTGTGTTGAACTGGCTCAGCAGGCGGGCATCACAGCCGTTATTCAACCGGGAGGTTCGGTGCGCGACCAGGACTCCATTGATTACTGCAACGCCCACAACATGGCGATGGTATTTACCGGCATCCGGCACTTTAAGCATTGAAAACAAAAACACCCAAATTATAACGATACCGAAGGTTCAACCCAATATTTTGGTAAATTCAGCCCGAAATAAAAACCGACTTATTAAAACGTATTAATGGCGCTTTTCGATTTCTTCACTTCCGATGTAGCGATAGATCTTGGCACGGCAAACACGCTGATCATCTATAAGGACAAAATTGTGGTGGATGAACCTTCCATCATTGCTATTGATAAGCAAAACAACAGGGTGTTGGCCATAGGGAGGGAGGCTATGCAGATGCACGAAAAGACCCACGAGCACATCAAAACCATCCGGCCGTTGAAGGAAGGGGTAATTGCCGATTTTCAGGCTGCCGAGATGATGATCCGCGGTCTTATTAAAATGATTGATACCGGGCGAAGGTTGTTTCCGCCATCCTACCGTATGGTTATTTGCATCCCTTCCGGTATTACCGAGGTGGAGAAACGTGCCGTACGCGACAGTGCCGAGCATGCCGGAGCCAAAGAAGTGTACATGATTCACGAGCCTATTGCCGCGGCCATCGGTATCGGTATTGATATTGAGCAGCCCGTGGGAAATATGATTGTGGATATTGGCGGAGGAACAACCGAAGTGGCCGTGATTGCCTTATCGGGAATAGTTTCCGATCAGTCCATCCGCGTGGCCGGGGATACGTTTAACCGCGACATACTCGACTATATGCGTAGACAGCATAACCTGCTTATAGGCGAGCGGTCGGCCGAAAAAGTAAAAATTGAAGTGGGGTCGGCCCTCACCGAACTTGACGATGGCCCCGATGATTATGAAATCCGCGGCCGCGATTTGATGACGGGGATACCCAAAACCATCCGCATCTCCTATTCCGAAGTAGCCTTTGCCCTCGATAAGTCGGTTTCAAAACTTGAGGAAGCCGTGCTGAAGGCACTTGAAACCTCTCCCCCGGAATTATCAGCCGATATTTATGAGCGGGGAATTTATTTGACTGGTGGCGGGGCCCTACTGCGCGGGCTGGACAAACGCTTGGCGCTCAAAACCAAGCTCCCTATCCATGTAGCGGATGATCCACTGCGCGCGGTGGTTCGCGGTACGGGTGCAGCACTTAAAAACCTTCATCACTTCCGGTCAGTGCTCATGACGTGATTCCATGGAGCGGATATTTTTATTCATCTATCAATACCGCGCCTTCTTTACTTTTCTTGTACTGGAACTGGTAGCCGTGTGGATGTTCCTCGAAAACAATCAGTTTCAGGGAGCCCGTTTTTTTAATTCAACCAATAGCATGGTTGCCGCCATTAACGGGTTTTCTAAAAACACCGTTGACTACTTCAGCCTCCGGCAGGTAAACCGTAACCTGGCGGAGGAAAATGCCCGCCTGCGTTATGAACTTGAAAAGCGCAACCGCCTGCTCGAAAGAACCACCAGTACCCCGGTTGACCCGGTACTGATAAAACAGTACGATTTTGTTACCGCCAGGGTGGTGAACAACTCGGTTAGCCGCTTTACCAACTTTCTCACCATTAATAAAGGAAGCCACGATGGCATTGTGCCCGGTATGGCGGTTATCAGTCAAAACGGGGCGGTGGGTAAAGTGAAAGTAACCAGCCGCAACTACAGCGTGGTAACCTCGTTGCTGAATGTGGATGTGATGATTTCGGGCGTGCTCAAGCGCACCGGCCACTTCGGTACGGTGCAGTGGGACGGCTCCGACCCGGATTTTATCCACCTTAAATATATCCCACGTCATGTAAAACCCGTGGTTGGCGATACCGTAATCACCAGCGGGTTTAGTGGTGTTTTCCCGGAAGGAATACTCATCGGTACCGTTTCCAATGTTGCGTTAAGCAAAGAGGCCCCTTTTTACCTCATCACCGTAAAGTTGGCGCAGGATTTCCGCAGCCTGGCTTGGGTTACGGTTATCCGCAACAGGCTTCTGCCCGAACTGGATTCACTGGAACTTCAAGTCCCTAAATTCCAATGAACCGCTTTGGCATATTTCAGGGTGTATTGTTTATCGGCTACCTGCTGGTGCAGGTTGTGCTGTTGAAGAATGCAGTTTTTTTTCATACAGCTTTTTGCTTTTTCTATATCGGCTACCTGTTGCGCATGCCGGTTGAAACAAACCACATGGCGCTCATGGTAATCGGATTTATAATGGGTCTGCTGGTCGATATGTTTTACGACAGCCTTGGCCTGCATACCCTGGCGTGCGTGCTGACAACCTACCTGCGCCCCTATTGGCTCTCGCTGCTTACACCACAGGGCGGGTATGATTCGGGAGCCCGGCCCGGGATTAATCAGTTTGGTATGCAGTGGTTTCTTGTTTATACCACTCCGCTGATTATCATTCATCATGGTATGTTATTCTTTACCGAAGCGGGAGGGTTTGATTATTTTTGGATTACGCTTGGTAAAGCCGGAGCCAGTACATTGTACACCCTGCTTCTGCTGGTTATGGTTGATGGGTTCTTTACCGGGAGGAAACGATGAACGAGGGGAGAAAAGAAATTATCCGCGCCCTATTTGTGCTTACCGGGCTCGTTTTTCTGATTAAGCTCTTCTTTATTCAGATCCTGGACGACCGCTACGCGCAACTGGCCGACAGCAACTCCATACTTAAGGAGGTAGAATATCCTTTCCGCGGACTTATTTACGATCGGAAAGGAAAGTTGCTGGTGTACAACTCACCGGAGTATGACCTGCTCATTGTAAAAAAGGAAATCGGCACGTTTGACTCTGCAGCCTTTTGCAAGGTATTTGACTTATCCCGCGAAGAATTGCGTGCAAAATTCAAAGAACTACATTCCCGCAAGGAGTATTCGCCCGTAAAACCGACCTTGTTTATCCGGCAATTATCCAATTACGATTTTGCAAAAATCCAGGAGCACATTGATGAGTTTCCGGGATTTTATATTCAGCCCCGTACTACCCGCGCTTATACTACCCCTTCGCTGGCCAATGCGCTCGGCTATGTGAGCGAGATCAGCAAAAGCCAGCTGGAAAAAGATTCGACCAAAACTTACCGCCAGGGCGATTACATCGGTCAAAGCGGAATTGAAGCACAGTACGAGCAGGTGTTGCGTGGAAAACGCGGGGTGCGGTATAAGCTTCGCAACGTGAGCGGCATTGAAAAGGGCTCATTTAAAAATGGCGAATTCGATACACTCTCTGTTCCGGGAAACAATCTGGTAACTACCATTGACCTTGATTTGCAGGAGTATGGCGAACGGCTGCTTAAAGGGAAAGTGGGCAGCCTGGTGGCCCTTGAACCATCAACCGGTGAGGTGCTGGCCATGGTTTCAGGTCCTTCCTATGATCCTATGCTGCTCACCGGCAAGAAGTTCAGCGAAAATTTCATGTTGGTAAGCAGCGATACAACCAAACCGCTGTTTACCCGGCCCCTCATGGCCATGTACCCACCCGGTTCCATTTTTAAAATCGTTCAAACGCTAATCGGACTACAGGAGAAAGTACTGCAATACGATACCCGCTTTCCGTGCGACCGCTCCGTGGTGAACTGCCACAACCATCCCAATCCCTGCGACCTCCACATGGCGGTACAGTATTCGTGCAATCCCTACTTTCATCAGGCCTTCAGGCGAATCATCAATCAGAACAAATCGCCCAATACGTTTATTGATTCACGCCTCGGCCTCGAAAACTGGCACGGCTATGTAACACGCTTTGGCCTGGGCCGTCCGCTGGGTGTTGACCTCCCGAGTGAAAAAGGCGGGCAGATGCCGAGCAGCGCATTGTACAACCGCATTTATGGCGAAGGACGGTGGAAGTTTTCTACAATTTATTCACTGGCCATCGGTCAGGGGGAGATGCTGGTAACTCCGGTACAGATGGCCAACCTGGCAGTCATTATGGCAAACAAAGGATATTATTTTACACCTCACCTGGTAAAAGAAATTCAGGGTCGCGATCAACAGCCGATCGTATTGAAGCATGAAACCGGAATTGACCCGAAGTATTTTGAGTTTGTTCAGGATGCCATGAGCGATGCCATTTATGGCACCGCACAGCGTGCCGTGATTCCCGGCATCGAGTTATGCGGCAAAACCGGTACTGCACAAAACCCGCATGGATACGACCACTCCGTATTTATGGCATTTGCCCCGAAGGACAATCCTAAAATTGCTATTGCCGTGTATGTGGAAAATGCCGGGTGGGGCGGCCGTGCAGCAGCTTCTATTGCCAGCCTGATGATTGAACGGTACCTGACCGGTGAAGTGAAACGCCTGGCATTGCAAGACTATGTTTTGAAAGGAGATTTTCTGGATAAAGCAGTAATGACCACCCCCTCAACAGAATAATATGCGCAGGCAGGAAGATCTTTCCGGAAAGATGGATTGGCTTACGGTGCTGATTTACCTGGTGATGGTGGTGCTGGGGTGGCTCAATATTTATGCTGCCGTGTACGATGAAACGGTGCACCCAAGTATTTTTGATTTGTCGCTGAACAGCGGCAGGCAGCTGATTTTCATCGCGGTTTCTTTTATCATTATCCTCGCCATACTGGTTGTAGATATGCGGTTTTATGAAGCCGCTGCTTACCTTATTTATGGCGTGGTGCTTTTGCTGATGGTG
>CAYNIH010000167.1:0-6171 GCA_964397115.1 uncultured Roseivirgaceae bacterium
GGAGCAAAAGGATTATAACCAATCTATCTTAGAAAAACTTTAAAATCAAAAGCAACCGTAATTCGTTAAGTATCTTTACGGATTATCAGATAAAATTTTTATTCGAGGCCGATCATCATAAATGACCCCCAGAAAATAGGGTCGGGGTAGTCTGCCCGCAATTCTTTCTTGGCCTCAGTAAAACTTTGCCGCATGTTGTTGGTGTTTAGCCACTTTTGGTAAAATTTAAGCATGAGCCGCTGGGTGGCTTCGTCATCAACCTTGAAAAGGCTCATAATAAGCACCTTTGCACCGGCTACCAGAAAGGCACGTTGCAGTCCAAATACACCTTCGCCTGCCTGCAGTTCACCCAACCCTGTTTCGCAGGCGCTGAGTACCACCAGGTCGGTTTTGTCGAGATTCAGGTTCATGGCTTCGTAGGCGGTGAGGATGCCGTTTTCCATATTGTAGTTGTAATCGGTTTTATCGAGCAGGTCGCCCGCACCGCGTAGCAAAAGCCCGGTGCGCAGCAAAGGGTTTTGAGCAAGCTGTGCCTCATTTCCTTCCAATTCATCTTCGGTGCTGATGGCTGCGGAAGGTTTATAAAATCCGTGTGTAGCTACGTGAAAAACTTTGGGGCTGTTTAACTCTTTAATCTGCTCTTCGGTAGCCAATTTCTCGATGTATTCTTCGGTTGTCCAGCCTTTTTGCTTCAGCAAAAACTGAAGTTGATTAATCTCCTGCTCGGTACCGGGCAGTTGCGTGATGGGAGCATTTTCGCGCGAAGCCGTTAGGTAAAAGGTGGGGTTACCAAACATGGAGGCTTTGTTTTCCGGCCGGGCGGCCGACTTTATCTTACGCAGGTACAGGTCTTTGGTGTTGCTTACATAGACAATGTTGGAATTGTCGATCACATATTTGCCATCGGGCATGAGCAAGGCATCAAGGGTTATCTGATTGTACACGCCATCGGCCGAAAGGTAAATAGTGGCTACCTGCCCGAGTTCGTTTTGTACCGGCTCCCAATAAGTTTTGTAGGATATATTGTCTTCGATTTGGTTGATCATGGAGTTACGGTACAGCCGGTAATTACGGCCTTCCATGTGGGCCCCGTTGCCATTGATGATTGCCCTGGGTTTACTCATGTCGCTTTTTATGTACAGCGCTGCATAGATAATCGAATCGGTAAATGAGTGATTAAAATACCGGAAGCGTACCATTTCGATGGCTACTTCGTTGGGCTTTAGCGTCTTTTTAACGTCTTCGAACGTGATCTTTTTATTATCGAAACTCTGGCCGAACAATTCAGATTGCTGGCTGAGGCTTCGCTCCAGGCGTTCTACTTCGGCATTTAATAGGGCCGGGTCAATCTCATTTTCTGCCAACTGGGCCGGGCTCATGGAGAGCGCCAGGGTGAGCAGTTCTTTTTTCTGTACCCAGGTATTAAAACTGTTGATTAATTCTTCGTTGTTGCTGCTGAGGATGCGTTCGCGGATTTTAATGGACGAACTCAGCAGGAGCGCCTTGGTAAGCAGTTGGTAGTTGTAAACCTGGTCGCTGAGATCTTTAAAATCCTCCAGTCGGCCCAGAGCAAGGGTATTGTAAAATTCAAAGTCGCCCTTAATGGTGTTCCAGTATTTGGCTTTTTCGCGTTCGCTCAGGGCCGGGAAGTATTTTTTTATGAACTCTTCGTAATTATTCAGGGCCTGTTCAATGCGCTGCTTTGAGCGTTTGTAATCCTTTTCCATGTAGTGCACTTTGCTCAGTTTGGATAGAATTTTTACATACTCGGGGTGAGTTGAGCTGAAGTAGCGTTCGTACAGGTCTTTGGATTTGTTATAAAATTCCTCCGCTTTTTTATAATTGTACTGCTGGTAATACACATCGCCCATCAGCGTATAAATGCTGGCTGCGTTAATGTTTCGCTTCGATCCGGTTTTTTGCTGCCAGATGTTAACGGCAATATTCAGGGAATTGAAGGCGAGGTCGTACTGTTTTTCGGAAATGTACAGAACGGCAATATTTTTCAGCTGTTCGGCATATTGCGGATTATCCTTACCCAGTTTATCGGCCACCTCATCGCGGGCTTCAAACATGTTCTTTCTGATGGTTGCCTTGTCTCCGCCACCGTGGAACTGAACAAGTGCCAGTTGCGAAAGCGACCGGGCAACCTCCACATGGTTCCGGCCAAACTGTTTTTCCTGGCTGGCCAGGGCTTTCTTAAGGTTTTCTTCTGCCCGTTCAAAATCGCCCAACTGGTAATAGATATCGGCCAGCAGTTTTTGGGTTGAGGCGGTTTTGGTGGAGAGTTCGCCATACGTTTTCACGGCAACCTGGTTGGCGCGCTGGGCAATTTTATCGGCTTCAGTGTAGTCGCCACGAGCCAGTAATATTCGGCCACGGTTCACCAAGGGGTCAATCAGCCGCAGGGACTCTTTGCCGTACAACTGCTCATATTCCGGTATGAGCCGGCTGAGCAACTGGTCGGTTTGCGAGTATTTGCCCAGTTGAATGAGCAGGGAAGAAAGTTCTTCGGCTGTGGACAATTCATTGGTTAACGGCACTTTTGATTTGAGTATCATTTTTCGTGTCCGATCCAGGTTATCCTGGGCTTCGTCAAACAGTCCTTTAATACCTAATAACTTGGCTTGTGTTTCGATAGCATTGATATAGTCTGCTTTCCACTTGTCCTCGCGGTTTTCTTTTATGTCAAAAACTTTCAATGCTGTGTTGATGTCACTTTCAGCACGGTCGTAGTCGCCAATCTTAATCCGCAACTTAGCCATGTTGTTAAGGGCGATGGCATATACGGGGTCTTCGTTATCGTATTTAACCAGGGCTATACCGCTGGCCTTTTCCAGTATTTTAGCCGCATCGCTGTACTTATCGGTTATTTCATAGTAGGATGCCAGGTGGTAGAGGATATCGAGGTTATCTTTGTGTTTGAGTGCTATTTGTTTTTCGATGACGCCCGTATAACTCTCGCGAAAAATTTTTCCGGCTTCGTCCAGTTTATTGGTGTAATCAAGGTAAAAGTTGGCCAGTTTAAGACGCGCAAGGTGGTATTCAGGTGAATGTTCACCGGTAAGTTCTTTTTTCTGTTCAATAATCTGGCTTAAGTAGGATTCGGCATTGGTATAGCGCCTTAACTGGATGGATAAGTCGTACAAAAATTCAAGCGTGTTGATTCGTGTTTTGTAAAATCTGGGCAAAGCAGAGGAACCCAACACGTTTTGTGCTTCGTTTTCGAGGTTACGGGTTTTATCTTTTTCCAGTTTGGAGTTAAACTCTACAGCCTTCAGGTTAATGTTCATGACGCTTGCCTTTCCGAAGTATTTGGCCAGCATCCGGTCGTATTCGGCCTTCAGGTTGGCAAACTGCGCGCTTTTTCCGCCAAGGCGCAATAGCAGGTCAAGGTTGGCGAGGTATAAATCGTGTGCCAGCGGAACAGATGGTGCGGTGCGTTTTTTCAACTCACTTAGCTGCTCGCTGTAGTCGGCCCACTTCTGGCCCTTGGTAAGCCCTGCCGGAGGGATGCCGTTGTTGTTTTCGGCATACATTTTTGTGTAGATGAAATCATTCTCAATCAGGGTGAGGCTGGTTTCGCCCATGTACCGGATATTTTTGGCGATCCACGGACGCCCTGCTGCCGAGGCCACATCCACACTGTCAATATCACCCTTCTTGCCGTAAGCGGCTAACCGCAGCATGAGTAACCGGGCATAGCTGTTAAAACGTGGAGCGAGTTCTTCTTCGGGCACTCTGCGGTTCTGGATCTTGCCGGCTTCAACAAACGTTTCCTTGTCAACTGCGCGAGAGGCAATAAACGATTCGTTGGCTTTCAACAGTGCCAGCGCCTCGTTGGAAAAGCCTTGGCCGATTAGTGCTTCGGCACGGGCCAGCACCGCCCGGCTTTTTAGTGCAGGACTTTCGGTTTCTGCCGCAGCATTTATTTCAAGTGCTTTTGCTGAATAATCGGCTGCCAGCCGGTAGTAACCGTACTGATTGTAAATTTCGGCAACATCCGTCATGATGTTGGCGTGGTTTACCGAGTTCTCGCCATAAACAGTAAGGCTGATGGATAATGCGGTGGTAATGTCTTTATCAAAATCGGTGAGCATGCCATAGCCAAGGTTGTAGCGGGCAAGGCGCGTGTAGTAATTAGGCAGAAAGGCCTGGTTGCCCTTGATGCTTTTTTTGTATTTGGCCAGGGTTTTAAGCGCTTTGGCATAATTGCCGCTGGCATAGTACTTATCGGCTTTTTTTAGTGATTTATCAAATTTGCTTTGAGTGTATGCTGCCGGAGGCAACACGCACATCATCACCATCCACATCAGCACCAGCAATTTTCTCATAACCATAAGGGTTTTCTTACAACGATTTCGGGCGCCTAATCTACTAAAATTTCAAGGGTTTTTTGCCGCTAATTTCTTTCTGTACGCAGGGTGCGATTAACGAGATTGCATTAATTTCCTAAGAATTTTTTCAGCGGCTTCGCTGATAACCGTTCCGGGACCGAAAATTAACGATACACCTGCCTGGTAAAGAAAATCATAATCTTTTTGTGGGATCACACCACCGGCCACTACCAGGATGTCTTCGCGATTGATTTTTTTCAACGCTTCGATGAGTTGGGGGATTAATGTTTTGTGTCCACCGGCCAGGCTTGAGGCGCCCACGATGTGCACATCATTTTCAGCCGCCTGGCTGGCTACTTCATCGGGTGTTTGAAACAGTGGCCCGATGTCCACATCGAAGCCGAGGTCGGCAAAACTGGTGGCAATTACTTTTGCTCCGCGGTCATGCCCATCCTGGCCCATCTTGGCAACGAGAATGCGTGGCCGCCTGCCTTCCTGAGAGGCAAATTCATCGGAGAGTTTGCGGGCACTGGTGAAGGTTTTGTCATTTTCCATTACACCCGAATATACGCCCGAAACTGATTTAATGGCAGCGGTGTATCGTCCGAATGCCTTTTCTAATGCATAGGAGATTTCGCCCAGTGTGGCCCGTTTACGTGCGGCTATTATGGCCAGTTCGAGCAGGTTGCCTGAAGAAGAGGTTGCTGCCTGGGTTAATGCGGCCAGTGCACTTTCTACTTCGGCAGCATTTCGTTTGGCTTTGAGTTGGTTCAGGCGTTCAATCTGCTCCAGTCGCACAGCCGCATTATCAACCTCCAATATGGCAAAGTCGGCCGGCTCCTGTGTTTGATAGTTGTTTACACCCACAATCACTTCTTTACCCGAATCGATGCGGGCCTGCTTTGCGGCCGCAGCCTGTTCAATGCGCATTTTAGGCAGTCCGCTTTCGATGGCTTTTGTCATGCCGCCCAGTTGCTCTACCTCTTCGATCAGTGCCCACGCCTTTTCAGCGAGGCTGGCCGTGAGGGCTTCAACATAATGTGAGCCGCCCACCGGATCGATTACCCGAGTTATTCCGGTTTCCTTTTCTAGGTAGAGTTGGGTGTTTCGTGCGATGCGTGCCGAGAAATCGGTGGGCAGGGCAATGGCTTCGTCAAGCGAGTTGGTATGCAAGGACTGGGTGCCGCCAAGCACGGCTGCCAGGGCTTCAATGCAGGTGCGCGCAACATTGTTATACGGGTCTTGTTCGGTTAAGCTCCATCCCGATGTTTGGCAGTGCGTGCGCAATGCCATGGATTTTGGATTCTTCGGGTTGAACTGCTTTACCAGTTTAGCCCACAACAAGCGGCCGGCCCTCATCTTGGCAATTTCCATAAAGAAGTTCATGCCTATCCCCCAGAAGAACGACAGGCGGGGTGCGAAGTCATCGATGGCGATGCCGGCTTTTAACCCGGTGCGGACATACTCCAGCCCATCGGCCAAGGTATAGGCCAGTTCAAGGTGTGCAGGCGCGCCTGCTTCGTGCATGTGGTAGCCGCTGATGCTGATGGAATTGAACTTAGGCATGTGCCGGGAGGTAAAAGCAAAAATGTCGGCCACAATGCGCATGGAAGGCTGTGGCGGGTAGATGTAGGTGTTTCGCACCATAAATTCCTTTAAGATGTCGTTCTGAATGGTGCCGCTTAGTTGGGCGGGCTTTACACCTTGTTCTTCGGCTGCTACAATGTAAAAGGCCATGATGGGGATAACCGCACCGTTCATCGTCATGGAAACCGACATTTTGTCGAGCGGGATTTGGTCGAACAGGATTTTCATGTCGAGCACCGAATCAATG
>CAYNIH010000168.1:0-6084 GCA_964397115.1 uncultured Roseivirgaceae bacterium
CCATAAACGACCACCAAAAAAACGACCGCCTGAAAGAATGAAATTCTGCAATGTGTGCGGCATCCGGCACTAAGTGTCGGGTTTCCGTGTAACTTCGCTCAATGGAGTTACCGGCATACATTGAGCACACCAATCTTTCTCCAACGCTTACCATCCGCGATATTGATAAACTGGTTGAAGAGGCCCGCCAGCATAAATTTTTTGGTATTTGCGTTCCGCCCTTTTGGGTAAAGCGTGCCAGGCGTGAAATCGGCAACGAACCGATTGCCCTGGTAACGGTTGCGGGCTTTCCGCTGGGTTACAATATGACGGAAACCAAACTGGATGAAATTAAGCGCGCAATCGATAACGGTGCCGATGAAATTGATATGGTGTGGAATGTGAGTTCGTTTAAAACCGGATTGCCATGGACGAAAATAGAATTAGCCAAATGCAGTAAGTTGTGCCACGATCAGCACAAACTCATCAAGATTATCATCGAAACCGCGTATCTTTCAGATGATGAAATTCTTCAGGCCTGTAAACGCTGTGCCGATGCCGGTGCCGACTTTGTAAAAACCTCTACTGGCTTTGCACCCAGCGGAGCAAAAGTGGAGCACGTTCGGCTGATGCGTAACGCGTTGCCGAAAGAAGTGGGCATCAAGGCATCGGGGGGAATAAAAACCAGGGAGCAGGCCCTCAACTTGATAGCAGCAGGGGCCGACCGCCTGGGAACATCATCGGGTGTAACCATTGTAACAACGCAGCAATAAAATCATGAGCATTAGTTTATCGGGTCTATTTCCGGAAGCAGCCGCCATACCGGAACCGTTTCGTGTTTCGTACCAGGAACAACGCGAGTACTTAATCAACGGAGAGTTGCGCCATTGGCCGGGCGCCTTAAATGCCGTGCAGAGTCCGGTGTACATTAAAGAAGGCGATCAGTACAAACAACAGACCATAGGCGCAACGCCCTTGCTCACCGCGCACGAAGCGCTGCAGGCCCTTGATGCAGCCGTTAACGCCTACAACCTGGGCCACGGGTTATGGCCAACTTTGTCGGTGGCGGAGAGAATTTCGCACATCGAAAAATTTCTTGAGAGGATGCGAATGCAACGCGATGAGGTGGTGAAGTTGCTGATGTGGGAAATCGGCAAAACACTGAAGGACTCGGAAAAAGAGTTTGACCGTACCTGCGATTATATTGTTGACACCGTGAAGGCACTGAAAGAACTGGATCGCCACTCGGCCAAACTGGTGGAAGAGCAGGGGTTCATGGCGCAGATACGCAGGGTGCCGCTGGGTGTGGCGCTGTGTATGGGGCCGTTTAATTACCCGCTGAATGAAACCTTCAGCACACTGATTCCCGCCCTGATTATGGGCAATACCGTTGTGTTTAAGCCAGCCAAGTATGGCGTGTTGTTGATACGGCCGTTATTAAAAGCCTTTCAGGAAAGTTTTCCGCCCGGGGTGATCAACGTAATTTACGGAAGAGGTCGCGATACGGTAGGCGCCCTGATGGAAACCGGCAAAATAGATGTGTTTGCATTTATCGGTACCCACCGCGGAGCAAATGATTTAAAGCGCTTACACCCTAAGCCTCACCGGCTGAAATCCATTTTAGGATTGGACGCCAAGAACCCCGCCATTGTTTTACCGGATGCCGATTTAGACCTGGCCGTGAGCGAGTGCGTTACCGGTTCGCTTTCATTTAACGGGCAGCGGTGTACGGCTCTGAAGATAATATTTGTGCATAAAAGCCTGGTGAACGATTTCATTAAGCGTTTTACAGCCGAGGTTGCCAAACTGAAACTCGGCATGCCGTGGGAGCCGGGCGTAACGCTTACCCCGTTGCCCGAGCCGGGTAAAACCGATTACCTGCGCGGGCTGGTTGACGATGCCGGACGCAAAGGAGCAAAGGTTGTGAATGACCATGGCGGAGAAACCAATCAGTCGTTTTTTTACCCGGCTGTGCTTTACCCGGTAACTGCTGAAATGAAGGTATATTGGGAGGAGCAATTCGGCCCGGTTATTCCGATTGTTCCGTTTGAGCAAGATGAAGAACCCATTCAGTATGTAGTGAACTCCAACTATGGCCAGCAGGTGAGCCTCTTTGGCAACGAAAGTAAAAAAATTGCCATGTACATTGACCGGTTCACCAACCAGGTGGGCCGGATTAATGTAAACACCCAGTGCCAGCGCGGGCCGGATACCTTTCCGTTTAACGGCCGTAAAGATTCGGCTGAAGGAACCCTTTCGGTAGCCGATGCGCTCCGGGTGTTTTCCATACGCACCCTCGTAGCCACCCGGGCAACCGAAGCAAACAAGCAGATCATCAGCACCATCATCCGCAACCGCGAGTCGGTGTTTTTGAGTACGGATTATATCATGTAAATATACATTTATATGCAGGTGAATACTCCGGCCTCCTTTGACCACTGGACTCTGGCAAGTTTTGAACCCGCAAACCTGCCTAACGATTAGGCAGAGATTTAAAGTTTTGTATAACTCTGGAAGCTAAGTTAATTTGAGGCTTTGTGGATAGCCCTTTTTATTAATTTGTATGTAAGAGGCTGATCATTAAATGATTTCGTATAATAAATAACATACGAAATAATTCCTTCCTTGTTAATCACTAGGGTGATGGGGTATGATGTGATATTATATTTCACTGCCAAGTCTTTACCATTAGAAATAACAGGATAATAAATAGGACTGTCAATTAATTGACCAATAATAATAGCCCCATTTTCATCTTTGGAAGTCATTTCACGGATTCTTTGAGCAGGTTCAGCACAAACGGAAACAAAAATGAAGTCTTCATTCCGAGAATCTTTGTACACCTGATTCAATTCAGGGATTTCTTTGATACAGGGTGCGCAACCAAATATCCAAAAATTAATGACAAGGACCTTGCCTTTGTAGTTTTCTGTATCGAATGTCTTTTCGTCAATAGTTAACCCTGTGAACCTTTCAAGTCTTTGATTCGTAAAATTTTGCTCTTTACTGAACTTTTCAAAAGAGTTTAACATACCATCTATCATCTTATTTTCATCAGTCGAATCTAAATATTGTTCCTCATTGGGTTTATCTGATAAGAAGTTGGTTATTTCGTTAAGTTCGGAAGCAAGATTATTCGGGTCAATATCAGCAGTCTTCAAGAATAAAGAGTTTTTTAAATAAAATGATTTGGCTAAGTCATTGTGTAAATTATGAGAATACCAAAGACCTTCACTATCCACCAAAACATTCTTTTTATTCATGATCTGGTTCCCAAAGGTTAAAGCAATTCGTTTACGCCCGTTTCCTGTTAAAATGAATTGAATTTTTTCATTGTTTGAGTTTAGAATAAACTTTTTATAACGCTGCAAACATGGCGGACATATGTCGATGGGAATCACTAAGTATACATATTTCGGTTCAGAAGCAGGGATTTGTAACCCAAGTGCTTTAAGGTAATAGATAAAATATTTGAACTCTTGGTTATTATTGCTTTTGGTAGAACAGCTAAGCAAACTCAAAAGACCAATAATGATCAATAAACTGTAAGTCCAGATTTTTTTCATTTGGCAAGAAGTACTTTTGATTCTGTAGGTCCCGTTTTCAGTGTATCTAAAACAAGTAAATTAAATCGCATTTCATTTTCGTTAATAGTTCTATTTAATGGATTTGCAGTTGAAATGCATAGCCCTTTTTTGCATACAAACCAATCTTTAATCAGGTAATTCTCAACTGGTAATAATAAGGTTTCGCCAACCTTATTAAAATTGGAGTCTAATAGTATTAAAGAATATTTTTTACAACTGGTTTGTTTAAGACGGCCATCGGTAAAGAAAGGAACTGTTTCAAGCCCAGCAACGCGGTAATACAATTTACGGTATCTATCGTATATAATCATTCCGTAGACTCCTGTTTCCAGAAAAACTTTGCCTTCATTTTCAGTAGGCTTATATGGACGGATATCTTCTATATAATCACTTTTAGCTAAATGCATTTCAACAGATCCATCAAGCGCCACCTCATAAAGATTAGGGTCGGCACCAAATGAATACACTAATTTATCGTTAGTATTTTTTACTCTCGATGGAAATGTATGATAATAAGTCCATTTCTTACCTTTGTAGCACTCTGGCCAAGTAAAGTTTAAAAAAGTTGATTCGCCTCTTTTAAGATCAATAACTAACTCAAAGAATATATTTCCTTCGAATAACCTTGGATCGTCCTTAGCGATGGTTGGGAAAACAAACATGCACAGTTTTCCGTCAATAATAACATTAGGTAACCTTGTCATGGATGCATGATTGAGAATGCGATTAGATGTAAGTTCTATACGTCTTATGATATTTCCCTTTGAATCTATCAACATTACCTGGGGCCTCCACTTATCAAATACAAGGATAGAGTCTTGGCTGATAACCGAAAATCCATGAATTTCATTGATTTTGAAAGGGCCTTCTTTGGCTAATCTTATTTCATGAACTTTCTCGCTTGTTTCTAATGAATAATACTGAATGCTATTTTTGTGTTTGCTTTCGACCATCAACACCTCAGTACCCTTGAAAGTTGAGACCTGCAAGTAATTGCTTTCATAAGATGTAGAATCGTCTATTCTAAAACGGAATTCATCAGGCGAAAGCACTAATGTATATGGATATGAATAGGTGCCTGAAACAGAGTCGTTATTTGCTTCACATCCAAGAAAAAGAGTAGCGGCTGATAAAATATATGTTCTGAATACCCACTTTGTCATGTTTTTTAGCTGAAATACTAACACCCCTCTTTGAAGGGGTGTTGTATGTAAACAATGCTTATAACATGAAGCCTATTTCTGCGGCCAATCGCATATTGCCGCAATACAGGTCGTGCCACCTTCGTAACAACAAGTTCCCCAATCAGGAGGACACAGCGTGCCGTGTGTATAACAACACTGATCGTCACAAACCCAGGCATTACTTTTATTGGCAATAAATAATGCACTTAATGCCACGATAAATGTAATGCCACCGATTTTAAATGAACGCATAACATTCTTCATAGTGTATAAGTTTTTGATTTCTGCCCAATGTTGAGCATTAGTGTAAAGTTAGCCCCCCCTAACAAAAGCAAGTAAAAATTGATGTTTTTTCGACCAATATTAAAATTGCAAAATTTGGAAACTGATTGTTGGCAGACTTACGTAAATGATATATACCATATTGATGGTAAAAGCTTTACAGTATACCCTACTGATGATTGGTAATCCTTATAAGCATTCGGCTCGGTAGTATGACTGGAGTATTTTGATGTACAAATATTATGGAGCATGCTATTATAATTGTCAAAGGCAAAGTCCAGGGAGTTTTTTACCGCGCATCAACCCTTGCCAAGGCACAGCAACTGGGCGTGAAGGGTTTTGTTCGCAACGAGCCCGATGGCAGCGTGTACATTGAAGCAGAAGGAGACGAAAGCCGGTTAAACGAACTGATTGCCTGGTGCCGGGTAGGACCGCCCCGTGCCCGTGTTGATGAAGTGGTGGTTGAAAGGCATAACAGCCTGCGCAATTTTTCGAGCTTTGAAATAGCAAGGTAGATTGGTTTGTTAAGTTAAGTTCCAATTCTTAAGCGCAACGACACGATGATGCAGAACTTAACTGCCTTACTTTACCGCCCCGGTAAAACTTCTTTCGCCACCGCAAAATTTTCATAACCTTCGTAAAATTGCCGGGCATGGATGTTCGTATAAAATTTTTAGGCGCGGCCGAAAGCGTAACGGGCTCCCGTTATCTCATAGATGCCGGTGACTTCCGGTTTTTATTTGATTGCGGATTGTTTCAGGGGCTGAAAGATCTGCGGCTGCGAAACTGGGACGAATTTCCGGTTGAGCCGGTAACCATTCAATGCGTGGTGCTCAGCCATGCCCACATCGATCACATCGGCTATCTGCCCAAACTGGTGAAAGAAGGATTCAATGGTCCAATTTATTGCACGTACCCTACGGCCGATTTGGCGGAACTCATGCTGCTTGATTCAGCCAGGTTACAGGAAGAGGAAGCTCAGTTTGCGAAAAAAAAGGGGTATTCAAAACATGAACATCCTAAACCCCTGTATTCAGAAGAGGATGCCAAAG
>CAYNIH010000169.1:0-5996 GCA_964397115.1 uncultured Roseivirgaceae bacterium
AAACAGGGCTCCGTCTTCGGTAATCAGCAATTCCAGTGCATCGCCAAGCGAGGCCAGGTAAAGGGTTTCCGGGCTGTTGCGGTTTACTGTGGCCTTGCGGGCTTCGCTGACCTCCAGGTTAAGCAATTGGCGGTACAATGCCAGCTCGTTTGCATGGCTAAGCCAGTTTTCGTTTTGCTGGCCAAAAGAAAGCCCTGTACATAAAAAAAGGCAGGTTGTTACACCTGCCTTTCGTATTCGTAATGTCAATAGATTATCCAACGGCTTTTCTTCTGCGGGTGGGTGTGGTTGGTGTACCGGCTTTTTTCGGTTTATCGCTGTCATCCAGCGAGTCCATATCCACATCGGCTAAGATACGACCGGAGTGTTCATCAATCACAATTTTTTTCTTTTCCCTTATTTCAGCAATTTTCTGGGGCGGTATCACGATGTTGCAACCTTCGGCTGCACCACGTACTACCCGCACTACGGCCAATCCGTTAGAAAGGCTGTTGCGCAGGCGGTCGTAATACTTTAACAGGTTTTTGTCTTCAATTTTCTTTACCGCTTTCTCCCGCTCGGCCAGCAGTTTCTTTTCTTCTTCCTGGCTTTCCTGAAGGATGCCGTCCAGTTCCTGCTTTTTGCTGGCCAGGTGCTCGCTTCTTTCTTTAATCAGGGCTTCGGTTTTTTCAATTTCTTCCTTTTTGGCGGCAATTAATTCTTTACCTTCCTTTATCTTCTTTTCGCAGATCTGGATTTCAAGTTCCTGAAGTTCTACTTCTTTGGTAATCGCATCGAACTCCCGGTTGTTCCGAACATTTTTCTGCTGCTCGTTGTACTTCTTAATCAGTTTCTCGGCTTCTTTAATGCCTTCCTTGCTTTTCTTGATGTTCTCTTCGATTTCTTTAAGCTCAGCCTGGTGCCGTTGAAGGCGGGTATTATACCCTACAATTTCATCCTCCAGGTCCTGCACCTCATCGGGCAGGTCGCCCCGCAGTTTTTTTAGTTCGTCCAGTTTGCTGTCAATGGTTTGCAGTTTAACAAGTGCTTCGAGTTTCTGTGCTACAGTTTGGGTTTCCATTCAGGTGATGTAACTTATTGGATTTGTGATAGTTCTGGAAAAATTGACTGCAAAAGTAGGAAATTTTTGGGTTAAAAGCGCTACCAGCAGGTCTTTGGTTGCCGCCTCACTTTCATAATGGCCGATATCGGCTACAATGATGCGGTTATCGGCATCAAAAAATTCATGGTATTTGAAATCGGAAGTAATAAAAACCTGGGCTCCGGCCCGTATGGCATCGGCAAGCAAAAAGGCCCCTGACCCTCCGCAAACCGCTACTTTTTTTACCGGGTTTTCTATTATCCGGGTATGGCGGATAACCGAAAGGTTCATCGCCTTTTTCAGCCTGTGCAGGAAGGCAAGAGGTTCATCGGCCGATGGATTTTCGCCCACCATGCCTGAGCCAACCTCCTGGTTAAGGTTGCTTAGCGGAGTGAGGTAGTAGGCCACTTCTTCGTAAGGATGGCTTTGCCGTAAGGCTGCCAGCACCGCATCTTGCTGGTAGGCAGGCAAAATAACTTCGGCCCTGATTTCCTTCACTGTTGCCTGCGTGTTGGCCGAGCCAATGTGCGGTTTGGCCTCCTGATTAGGCATAAATGTACCGGTACCTTCGGTTTGAAAGCTGCAGTTTTTGTAATTACCAATTTGCCCGGCACCCGCCCGGTAAAGTGCTGAAAGCACATTTTCGGTGTGGGCCTGAGGAATAAAGGTTACCAGTTTGACAAGCGTGCCCGGCTTTGGCCGGAGTACCTGTAAGTTAGTTAAACCAATAACCTCAGCGATTTTCCGGTTTACCCCGTTGTGCACGTTATCCAGGTTGGTGTGGATGGCATAGATGGCGATGTCATGACGAATAGCGTTAATGATGGTTCGTTCTACATAATTGCTACCCGTAAGCTTCTTCAGTCCGTTGAAAATAAAGGGGTGGTGGGCAACAATCAGGTTGCAATGAGTATCAATTGCCTCCTGTACTACCGCCTCAGTACAATCAAGGGTAACCAGTATTCCGGTAACGTCCTGATCGGGTGATCCGGTTAACAGGCCGGAATTATCGTACGACTCCTGATAGGCTCGCGGAGCCAGCGACTCAAGAAATGCAGTAACAGTCCTGACGTTCATAGAATGTGGTGGTTAATCGTATTTTTGCACGGGCGTAAATGCCCTCAAGTTAAAGTATTCATGTCGGTTTTTAAGTTTCTGTTACTGCCCTTTGCAATCCTGTACGATCTGATTACGGGCATCCGCAATAGCCTGTATGACCGGCAGCTTAAGCCTTCGGCCCGGTTTGATTTTCCGGTAATCGGTATTGGCAACCTGGCAGTGGGTGGTACCGGTAAAACCCCTATGGTTGAGCACCTTATCGGAGTGTTGTCTCCTTTGGTGAAGGTGGCTACGCTGAGCCGAGGTTACGGCCGCCAAAGCAAAGGTTTTCGTATTGCCGGTGCACAAGATTTTGCCAATACCATCGGTGATGAGCCCATGCAGTTGTACGCCAAATACGGCAACCGGGTAATTGTGGCAGTAGGCGAGGAGCGGGCGCTCGCAATTCCTCAGATTTTGCAGGAATGTTACGATTGCGGAGTTATTGTTCTTGACGATGCACTTCAGCACCGAAGGGTTAAGCCGGGGTTTATGATTCTGCTTACGGATTATAACCGGCCCTTTTACACCGACCACGTGCTCCCTTATGGCCGGTTGAGAGAAGGAAGGGAAGGGGCACAACGTGCCGATGTGATTGTAGTGACCAAATGCCCGCATACCATTGCTGAAGAAGAAATGATGGCCATGGAAAACGCCATCCACCAGGTGGCTCAAAAACCGGTGTACTTCGCAACCATTCGATACAACGATCCCGTAGCGGCAAACAAACAAGCTGTCTTTTCAGCGAGGGTGGTGTTGGTCTCGGGCATTGCCAATGCCGCGTTGTTGGAGCAGTACGTAGCCAAAAACTTTTCCCTGCTGCACCATTTCCGGTATCGTGATCACCATCATTATTCCATTCGTGATTTGCAAAAAATATCCAGCTTTGTTGCCGGGCAGAATCAGCCGGTTTCAGTAGTCACTACCGAAAAAGACCTGGTAAAACTAACGGCACCGGAATTTAAGTCCTATTCAGAGAAACTAAATCTTTTTTACCTTCCCATTGAGATGGAGTTCATCAGAAATGGTAAGGATTTTGATGCCCTGATACTCGATTACCTGAAACGTGCAACCCCGCAATAGGCTATTCGGATTCTTTTTGATAATAAGCCTGGGCCTGGCCACTCGCGCAATAGCCCAGGAGGAAGAAGAACGTGTGCGTGTGGGTTCCCGCATTATTGATGATACCACCCGCCAGATTTACGGACCTACCACATCCAGGTATTTTACGTGGGATGAAATTTTTTACAACAAATGGCAAACCTACCCGATCGATACGGTTATCTGCGATTTTCACCGGTTCAGTTATGTGGATCGGTATACAAATTTCTACCAGGACCTGGGCAACATTGGTACCGCCATAACACCCGTTTACACTCAAGCCCCCGAGCAGATAGGGGCAACTCCGGGATTTAATGCCTATGATTTATACTGGAATACCGAAGTGCCGGTTTACTTCAATACACGCTCGCCTTATTCGAACATGAATCTTTCGCTTGGGGGTAAAGGTCGCTCGGTTACCCGCGTGGTGTATAGCCGGAACATTAACCCGCGCCTGAATTTCGGGTTTACCTATACCGGTCTTTTTATTGATAAACAGGTGCAGCGGCAGGGAAAGGGCGACCGGAATGTGCGAAGTAATTACTACGATATCTTTTTAAGCTACCACAGCAAGGACAGCAGCTATGCCCTGCTTGCCGATTTCAGGCGAATGTACCACACTGTATTTGAGTACGGGGGCGTTAAAACGGAAGATGAGTACGCGGTTGAAGATTTATTCCTTCAAAATGCACAACCCTGGTTGCTGAATGCAAAAAGCAATGACTTAAGAAGAAACTACCACCTTTACCACCAATATAAAATCGGCAATGCCTTTCAACTGTACCACCAGTTCGACAGCTATCGGCAGCGCAACCAGTTTCTTGATGGTTCTGAGCCAAACGGAACCGTATTCTTTGATGCCATTGTGGTTGACAGCGCCACAACAAAAGACGAGGTAAAGTTTCAGTCGTTGCGTAATGAGTTCGGCATTAAAGGAAACCTCCTTCACCTTTTCTATAACGGATTTGCAGCATACAGGAACTTCAAAATAAACTACAACTACTTCAATGAAGACAATTTTTACCTGCCCACATCAGGCTCAGAATTTTATGTTGGCGGGCGAATGGTCCTTGAGTTGAAATTGTGGTTAACTGTTAAAGGATATGCCGAGTGGATGCTGGATGACCGTTACCGCATAAACGGCTCCATCCAGTCGCGCTGGTTTGAAGCCTCCGTTGCCCGTTCGGTTTATACACCAACATTTTTACAGCAGGCCTATCGGGGCAGCCACGATGTGTGGCTTAATTACTTCAGCAATACCGAGGCAAACCAGGTTAAAGGAAACCTTATCGGCCAATTTAAATGGTTTGCGGTCTATCCGGGAATCAGCCTGACTACATTCCGGAATCTAATCTTTTTCAAAAAAGATAACTACGGCATTGACCAAACGGTTTTGCCGGTGCAAACGGATGGCTATCAGACCATCGCTAATCCCGAGTTGCGCTTTTCCATTATCCCGGTAAAAGGCCTGGTGTTGCAGGTTACCGGTGTTTATACCCGGGTGCTTGAAAATGCAGGGGATGCCTTGCAACTGCCGAAGATGTTCGTAAACAGCCAACTTGCTTATTCTAACCTCTGGTTTAATGGCCATTTCGATTTTCAGGTTGGCGTGGATGCGCACTGGAAGTCGCAATACTATGCTTATGGATACGATCCGGTTATTCAGCAGTTTTACCAGCAAAAGGAGATTAAAGCACCCGACTTTCCGGTAATTGATGTTTTCCTTAACGCCAAGATCCTTCGCGGAAGAATCTTTTTACGTTATCATAACTTATTCAAAGCCTTCCGTGATACAGGTCCGGTACCTACTCCCGGATACCCTGCGGTACAGAATGTGCTTGATTTTGGATTTGACTGGTCGTTTTATGACTAAGAAAACTGCTAAAGATAAATACACCCTTGGGTTGGAGTTACCCACCGACCCGCGCTGGGTCGATATGGCCGGTAAAAATATTCATGAGGTGCTGGTCGACCATGCTTATTGCGAGCAGAAGGCGGCATCATCATGTATTTCGCTGATTGTTCAGTATCCCGAAAAGGAAAAACTGGTGGATGTGCTCACGCCCGTGGTAACCGAAGAGTGGAGCCACTTTGAGCGCGTAGTGGCCGAACTGAAGAAGCGGAAACTCCCGTTAGGAAAACAGCGAAAAGATGAGTACGTAGAGGCACTCCAGAAAATCCTCCGAAAAGGAGGAAGTCGTGATGAACAACTGGTTGAAAAACTGCTTATGAACGCCCTCATTGAAGCGCGCAGTTGCGAGCGGTTTAAAATGTTGTGGAAAAACATACCCGACAACGGGCTATCGGAATTCTATTACGAACTCATGGTTTCTGAAGCAGGGCATTACAAAAATTTTCTTGCACTGGCCAAAGAATATATGCCGGCCGCCTATGTTGATAAACGCTGGCGCGAACTGCTGGAACAAGAGGCTGAAATCATCCGCCATTTAAAAGTACGTCCCGACAGAATGCATTGATCAGTTTTTCCTGATCGCAAATTTTACCGTTTGGCTTTCCTGCGCAGCCTTTACTACAAGGAAGTAAATTCCTTCCGGCTGGTTGCCTAACTCCATCCGGTGAGTATGCCTGCCTGCAACTACCCGGCCCAGGTACTGTTGTGTTAGCAGCCTTCCCGCAGGATCAAGAATGGTTAGGGTTACCTCAGCAGGTTGTTTTAGCTCAAAATCAGTGTTAATAACTTCGTTGGCCGGATTGG
>CAYNIH010000170.1:0-4807 GCA_964397115.1 uncultured Roseivirgaceae bacterium
CATTACGCTAATCATCGTGGTGATGGCATTTGAATTCCGGTCATACGATGATACCGACCTGAAAAACCTTGGAAAAAACACCAATGTGGTGGAAGAAATCCTGGAAGTGCCCCCTACCGAGCAACCTCCGCCACCGCCTCCTAAAATTCAGCAGCCTCAAATCATTGAAGTTCCTGATGAAGAAGAGATAAAGGAAGACATTAAGGTTGAGTTTGACGTAGAAGTAACCACCGATACCAAGGTGGAAGAAATTACCATTGCCCCTGTTGTAGAAGAAAAAGAAGATGTTGACCAGATTTTTCTCGTTGTGGAAGAATCGGCTACTCCAAAAGGAGGGATGGCAGCTTTCTACAAGTACGTGCAGGATAAAATGAAGTATCCTGCCCAGGCGCGGAGAATGGGCATCGAAGGCAAGGTGTTCGTTGAGTTTGTTATCAACCGCGATGGATCAATTCAGGATGTAAAGGCCATTAAGGGTATTGGTGCCGGCTGCGATGAAGAAGCCGTGCGGGTAGTTCAGAGCGCACCTCCATGGAACCCCGACAAGCAACGTGGTAAGCCTGTTCGTCAGCGCTACGTTGTACCCATTATTTTTAAACTCGGATAATTGCAGTTAAAAGTTAAGTCTCTATGCCCGGTGAAGAGCCGGGCTTTTTTATTACCCGCCTTTCTCTTACAGGGTATTCAAACGATAACCCCTATTGCAATTCCAAGCAGAATGATAACTGGAGCAGGTATTTTGGTAAAGGTCAGTACGCCAAAGGTGCCAATCGTAACCATGAAGTTCATCGGGGTATTGGGCAACGGCTTAAATAGAATCACAGCCGCTGCTGCCACAAGGCCCGCACTGGCTGCGGTAATCCCTTCAAGCGATGCCCGGATGGCACGATACTTTTTAAGGCTGTCCCAAATACGGATAACAAAAAATATCAGGAACGTACCGGGCAGAAAAATACCTGCTGCCGACATAATGGCTCCGGTAAGTTCACCCGCCAGGCCATAATCGCGCATGGCAAGCGAACCGATAAATGCGCTGAAAGAAAAAACAGGCCCGGGAAGCGATTGCGCAACCGCATAGCCGGAAAGAAACTCCTGCGAAGTGAGGTACTGCTTGGGTGCGTATTGCACAAACTCAGTGTATAACAACGGAGTGAGCACCTGGCCTCCTCCGAAAATCAGGCTTCCGTTACGATAAAAGTTTTCAAACAGCCGTATAGGCAGGGCACCGGTAATTGCTCCAAGCCCGGCAGCTAACAACAATACACCAATCCACAGTATAAAGTTAGACCATGGAATTTCAAGTTTACTCTTAGGCTCTTTTGGCTGCGCTTTATATTTGAGCGAAGTGATTAACCCGGCAACGAGCAAAATTACCGGAAAGACATATGGCGTTTGAATAAAATAAGAAACCAAGGCAGCTATTACCATGAGCACAACACCGGTTTTTGTGTAAACGGTTTTTAAGCTGATGGTGTAGGCCGCATAGCTTACAAAACCAACGGCCATGGGTTGTATGTACCGAGTAAAATCAAGCGACCAGTTTTTTTCTTGTATGTTAGAGAGCATCACGGCCATGGCGGCCATAAAAAGCACCGAAGGCATAACCCACACCAACAGGGTAAGGTAAGCCAGGTTAGGCCCCCCTATTTTAAATCCGACAGCCGTGAGCGTTTGCGTTGAACTCGGCCCCGGAAGGATTTGGCACAGCGAATTAAGTTCCATTAAATCGGCTTCTGATAGGTACTTTCGCTTCGTCACCAGTATCCGTTGAAAGTGGGCCAGGTGTGCCTGGGGGCCACCAAACGTAGTTAGGGCAAGCCACAACACATCGCGCAGAAAAATAAAGTATCGGACACGCTGGTACATGCCTAAGTATTCGGGATTGCTATTTTTTCTTCAATCCTATCTCCGCCAGGCGCTCTTCTAAAAATTCTCCTGCAGTGATGTCAGCCCACAACTTGGGATGGTCGCTGTCTACACACGAAGGCAATGCAGCCAGGCTCATCTCACTGCGGGGGTGCATAAAAAACGGGATGGAATACCGGGGCGTATTCATCTTTTCGCGCAGAGGGTTAACCACCCGGTGAATGGTTGACTTGAGTTTTCTGTTGGTGTGCCTCTCCAGCATGTCGCCAACGTTTACCACCAGTTGTTCAGGGAGAGCGCTAATCGGTATCCATTTTCCGTCTCTGCGCAATACCTGCAGGCCATCGGCACTTGCTCCCATGAGCAGCGTGATCAGGTTGATGTCGCCATGCTCGGCTGCCCGCACGGCATCAGCAGGCACCTGGTCCGGATCAGCAATCGGAAAATAATGAATTGGCCGAAGGATGCTGTTTCCATTATGGACTTTGGCATCAAAATAGTTTTCGGGTAAGCCGAGGTAAAGGGCAATGGCACGCAGCATATAAACGCCTGTTTTCTCCAGCCTGCGGTAAACTTCCAGGCTTATTTCTCTGAATTCCGGCAACTCTGTAGGCCAAACATTTGCCGGATATTCACTTTTAATCGGGTCATCGTCTTCAACCTCTTGTCCGATATGGTAGAATTCTTTCAGGTCACCGGTATTTCTTCCTTTGGCATGTTCTTTTCCTTTGCCAACGTATCCACGCTGCCCGGCAAGGCCGGGTATTTCGTACTTCTGTTTCACCTCATCGGGTAAAGCAAAAAACTTCTTAATAACAGCATAGAGTTTTTCTGACAACTCATCGGAAAGGTAATGGTTACGTACCGCAACAAACCCGATGTTGTTATAAGCTGCTCCAAGGTCGGCAACAAACTTTTTCTTTTTAACCGGATCCTCCCCGGTAAAATCAGCCAAATCCAATGAAGGTATCTGGTCGTAAAGGATAGTGCTCATATAGGTTGGTAACAGGGCTATGTGCAAGCTACAGAATTTTTAAGTAACTTGACCTTCTTCCTGATTCGGACAGCTTATGAGAACACGGAGAGCATTTATTCAAACTGCTGCCAAAGCCCTTGTGGCAACGGCAGCCATTCCCCCATTAGTGACTAGTACTGCCTGCGCATCAACCGGCAACACTAAACAGCCGGGGCCAACACCCGCATTAACCTTTTCGCAAACTGCCCTGCCCTACGCGTATGCCAGCCTGGAGCCCGCCATTGACACCCTGACCATGGAAATTCATTACAGCAGGCATCATGCCGCCTATGTTAAAAATGTGAATGAGGCCATTGCCGCTGAAGGCATTGGCTATGCTACAGAGGCGGATTTTTTTGCCAATACTTCACGCCTTTCAGCAAAAGCGCGCAATAATGGTGGGGGTGCATGGAACCACAATTTTTTCTGGCAGGTAATGAAGCCAGGGGGGGGTGTACCTTCCGGCAAAATAGCAGACGCCCTTACCGGTGCATTTGGTTCGTTCGATAAGTTCAAAGAACAATTTACAGCGGCAGCCATGAACCGCTTTGGTTCGGGGTGGGCATGGCTGGTTAAGGATAACGGAAAACTAAAAATCGGTTCAACGCCCAATCAGGACAATCCGCTAATGGACATCAGCGACTTGAAAGGCACTCCGTTGCTGGCACTGGACGTGTGGGAACACGCCTATTACCTGAAATACCAGAATAAACGCAATGACTATGTGGCCAACTGGTGGGGTGTGGTGAACTGGGATGAAGTTGCCGAAAGACTGGGTTGACGAGCACCAACCGGCTTCACCGGTAAATGTTGCCCGGCACCTTGCCAAACGGCACGGTCAGCCCAAGTATCGGGAAGGCAAACAACTCACCATCGGTATCAGAGGGTATAACCAGCGCAAAGTCTATCCCCACGCGCTTCACTATTCTGCGCCCGCCTATCGAAAAAAACATTACATCCTCCCCAGCAGAACTGATATAATAGTTTTCGGTTAGAATATAGCCCCGTTCGCCAGTTCGAAACATGGCGCTCACCGAAATAGTGGGATTATCCGCCCAGTCTCCCCCAGCATATCCATAACCCACACCAATGCTCAGGTTTCTGTCCCGCGACCCAAAAGTGGTCACACCATAGGCGATGCCAAACCCCGAATCTTCTTCGCCAAGTACGGTGCCTATTAATGCACCACCCCCCAGGTTCACTTTATCCTTTACAATGGGAACTGAGAATTTCGGGGTTAACCAGGCGGGTGAGGAAGCCCCAGCAAAAAGGAATAACGGCATCAGGCCCGCTCCTATACTGAAGTTATTCGTAACGCCTACGCTTACCTGGTTAAAGAAAATCCAGATGTTCTGATAGTAGGCTTCGCCCTTTTTGAGACCATAGCCGTTGGCTTGCCATAAATACCGCGTTGCCTGCGGATTATCGAACCAGTGTCTGCCTGTACCATCCGCTTTGCGTGTTAGGGGCACCATGCTTTTAACGTCAGCCTTCTGAATGGTAATTTCGCCCAGCTTCTCGGTCTTTAACCGGATGGCACTCTGATCCTGAAAGACAATTGTACCGATGTATTCATTGCCATCGCGGGTCTCTATGCGGTAGAGTACTGTGTCTTGACTTTGTGCATAGCATGCGGATAAATTAAAATAAATTACTGCTGCTACTGTTAGAAAAACAATTATTCTCATTGACTTTAAAGTTTATGTTCAAAATAGTATAAAAAATTTTATCTTACCCCTTGATCTGCATCATCACGGAGTTTGATTTTCATCATTTGTTATCAACTCCTGTGCCACAGATTGTAAACCATGTTTCTTTATAATGTTACCGTTGGCATTGACCAGGCCGATGAAGCCGCCTGGCTGCAATGGATGAAAGAAAAGCACATGCAAAATGTGTTGAATACCGGCATGTTTTTATCGGCCA
>CAYNIH010000170.1:4817-5948 GCA_964397115.1 uncultured Roseivirgaceae bacterium
AAAATTTACAAGGTCTTGCACGACAACGAAGACGGCACCCTGTCGTACAGCGTGCAGTACACAGCCCAATCGCTGGAGAATGTGCTGCAGTACCTCGAAAAATTTGCCCCGGCACTTATTGAAGAGCACAAGCAGAAATTCAGGCATGTGGCCTTTCGCACCCTGCTGGAGGAAGTATGAACCCGGCTTGCGCAAACCTTGTTGTATTGACGTGGGTTTCAGGTTTTACCAAAATGCACGTGTACTATGAATGTACGAAAAATAACCCTTGAAGAACTCCCTGCGCTTCACTTTGCTGGCGAAGAGGTGCTCTCCTCCTTTGAAGAAAAGTTTGAGCGCGAACACAAACTTAAAACGGCCATGGCGCTAACCAACTCCGACCACGAGTCGATTAGCCTGTTTGTACGGTTGGCTACGGGTGAGGTGGTGGAGATTGTTTCCGACTTAATTGACCTCGAGGAAGATTTTGTTGAATTGAGGGGCGGGCACGGCATTCCTCTGCGGGCTATTTTAGATGTAGGCGTGTGAGGTTTACTTGCCGGTACTCAAGTAGCCAAGATTGAAATAATCTGCTCGCGTTCCAGGCTGCAGTTAATCCATTCCCCATCCATTTTCGGGTTGTAGAATTTCCGGTAAAAGTTGATGGCCGGCTCGTTCCAATCAAGCACCTGCCACATTATGCCGCTGCAATTCTCGTTAAGTGCGTGCTGCAGGGTACGGTCAAATAATTTTTTACCAATGCCTTTCCCACGCTCCGCCTCGGTAACTACAATGTCTTCGAGGTAAAGTCGCTTCCCTTTCCAGGTAGAGTAACGCCAGTAGTATATGGAGACCCCCACAATACTCTCTTCTGTTTCGGCTACAAAAAAACCATAGATGGGACGAGGGCCAAAACCATCCTGCTCCATTAACTCAACGGTGTTGGTAACTTCATGTGGCGCCCGTTCATAGGTAGCCAGTTCCTTAATTAATTCCAGCACCCTGGGAAGGTCCTGGCGTATGCCGGTGCGGATTGTGAGCTTCATATTTTATAAAGCTATTTCTGATAATCCGTAAAGATACCTAACGAATTACGTTTGCTTTTGATTTTAAAGTTTTTCTAAGATAGATTGGTTATAATCCTTTTGCTCC
>CAYNIH010000171.1:0-5899 GCA_964397115.1 uncultured Roseivirgaceae bacterium
AAAATCGGAACGGATATTAATCCACCAATGCCAAGGAAAAATATAGCAGTAGCTCCACGCACGGGGGCATTGCCATGGGGATGGCCATGTCCGTGATCCTTGACCTCGTCCTTTTTGGTGCTGTCGTCATGGCCTAGGGTGCCCTTTAAGTTAAACTGCAGGTAAATGAGGGGAATAAGCATGCATACAATACTTGGAAGCAGGAGTGTAATAATAATGTTGCCCGATGATATCTGGCCGCCAATCCATAACATGGTGGTGGTTACATCGCCAATAGGCGACCATGCACCTCCGGCATTGGCAGCAATAACCACCATGGCTGCGAAAAAAAGGCGCATCTCTTTGTTGGGAACCAGTTTCCGCAACAGCGAAATCATTACTATAGAGGTAGTCAGGTTATCAAGAATGGCGCTCAGAAAAAAAGTTACCCAGCAGATAATCCACATTAATTTTTTTGGATTCTGAGTCTTTATCCTGTCGGTAATGATCCGAAAGCCCTGATAGGCATCCACTAATTCCACGATGGTCATTGCCCCCATCAGAAAAAAAAGAATGGCCCCGATTTGACCAAGGTGGTGATTAAGTTGTTCGCCAATGTGGTCAATGCTTTCGTGTTGAAATACCGCGTAAAGCGTCCAGCAAATAACACCGGTTAATAAGGCAGAAGCCGTTTTATTAACTTTGATGGGATGTTCCAGTGCGATACACAGGTAGCCGATAACAAAAATGGCAATAACAAAGGTTTCCATAGTTCAGGGTTTGGCTGTGCTGAAAGATGGAAATTTTAGCTGGTATGTAAAAGAGAAATCTGTTAAGGGTTTTTTACATTCATCCTTCCTTGATTATCGTTGATTATTCACGCTAACCTATTGCTGAGGAGGCGCGTCACAAACTTTCAGGTCAGGCCGAACAGCTCAGCATTTAACGCGGTCAATGCCTTTTCTTTATGCGAAGTGTCAACCAGCACTGAAATGTTATTGGCGCTTCCTCCAACCGATACCATGCGGATGGGAACGGACGACAAAGCGTGAAACACTGTTTCGAGAATGCCTTGCTGGCCGCCTATTTTATGGCCTACCAGGCAAATGATGGTTTGCTGGGTATCCACCTCAATGCTGCCGAATTTTTTCAGTTCGGTCTCAATTTCTGCCAGGTGGGTGGTGTTGTCGATGGTTAACGATACGGCCACCTCAGAGGTGGAGATCATATCAATCGGTGTTTTGTATTGCTCAAATACTTCGAACACCCTGCGAAGGAAGCCGTAGGCCATGAGCATTCGCGAAGATTTTATTTTAATGGCGGTGATGCCGTCTTTGGCGGCCACGGCCTTAATGATACCTTCATTGCCTTTGTTGCTGATGAGGGTGCCCGGTGCCTTTTCATCCATGGTATTTTTAAGCCGCACTGGAATATTGTACTTCTGTGCCGGAACAATGGTGGAGGGGTGAAGGATTTTTGCTCCGAAATAGGCGAGTTCCGATGCTTCATCAAAGGTAAGTTCCGAAATCGGATACGTTCTCTTTACTACACGCGGATCGTTGTTGTGCATGCCGTCAATATCGGTCCAGATTTGAATTTCATCGGACTGCACGGCCGCGCCTACCAACGAAGCGGTGTAGTCGCTGCCTCCCCGCTTCAGGTTGTCAATTTCGTTTTTATGATTACGGCAGATGTAGCCCTGGGTAATGATGATGTCAACCTGTGCAAGTGATTTTAGCAGCGGCTTTAAGCGCTGGGCAATTTTTTCCAGTTCAGGCTCTTCATTTTCATCAATTGACATGAAATGAAGGGCAGGAAGCAAGCGGGCGTTTATTTTACGCTCCTGCAAATGCTGATAAAATAATTCGGTTGAAATCAGTTCGCCTTGCGCCAGCAGTTCGCGGTAACTTTTATCATCAAATTGGCCGGCAGCCAGCAGCCGCATGAAAATGAAGTAGCGGCTTACAATTTCCTTGCCGATGGCCTTGAAATTATCCGATGCATATAATTCGGCAACAAAGGCCTCGTAGTGTTTTTCAAGGGTGGCAATTTCCTTTTCGGCAGCGGCCAAATCCCCTTGAAGCAGGCAATCCCCGATAGCCACCAGGACATTGGTGGTACCCGATAGTGCTGATAGCACCACTATCTTTCGGCCGGGTGTATCGGTAACCAGGTTGGCAATTTTTTTCATCCGCTCGGGTTTGCCTACCGAAGTGCCCCCAAATTTCAGTACCCACATACGTGCTGGTTAAGGGCGGCAAATTTAGGCAAGGGCCGAGAATAAAAAAGTTCTGAATCTTTCGACCAGAACTTTTTCAGTTTAAAAGTTGGGCGGATTACTTCTTGTCGTTCACCTCTTCATACTCAACATCGGATACGTTGTTGCCATCGGTTGAGGCTCCGGTGTTGGCACCGGCATTAGCGCCAGGTTGTGCCCCGGCATTTTGGGTGGCCTGGTACATTTCCTGCGATGCAGCCTGCCAGGCTCCGTTTAAGGCGGCCATGGCCGCATCAATAGCCGTCAAATCCTGATTTTTATGTGCTTCCTTCAGTTTTTCAAGGGCGCTGTTGATGGCACTCTTATTTCCATCCGAAAGTTTGCTGCCATACTCCTTTAACTGTTTTTCGGTTTGGAAAATCAGGGAATCGGCTTGATTGATTTTCTCGGCACGTTCTTTCATTTTCCTGTCTTCTTCGGCATGGGCCTGTGCCTCCTCTTTCATCTTCTGAATTTCGGCATCGGTCAGGCCGCTCGAAGCTTCAATCCGAATCTTCTGCTCTTTGCCGGTACCTTTATCTTTAGCCGATACGTGTAAAATTCCGTTGGCATCAATATCAAATGTTACTTCGATCTGCGGTATGCCGCGGGGTGCCGGAGGTATTCCATCGAGGTGGAAACGGCCAATGGTGCGGTTGTCTTTTGCCATAGGCCTTTCGCCTTGCAGCACGTGAATTTCCACCGAAGGCTGGTTATCGGCAGCCGTTGAAAATACCTCTGATTTCTTGGTGGGGATGGTGGTGTTCGATTCAATAAGTTTGGTGAACACGCCACCCAGCGTTTCGATGCCGAGCGAGAGCGGGGTTACATCCAGCAGCAACACATCTTTCACTTCACCGGTAAGCACGCCACCCTGAATGGCCGCGCCTACGGCCACCACTTCATCAGGGTTAACCCCTTTAGACGGTTTGCGGCCAAAGAATTTTTCCACTTCTTCCTGAATGCGGGGTATGCGGGTAGAGCCGCCCACCAGGATTACCTCATCGATCTGGTTTACCGAAATGCCCGCATCGGCAATGGCCTTGCGGCAGGGTTCCAGGGTTCTGCGCACCAGGTCGTCCACCAGTTGCTCAAACTTCGAGCGGGTGAGTTTTTTCACCAGGTGTTCCGGTACTCCGTCAATCGAAGTAATGTAGGGCAGGTTGATTTCCGTTTCCTGCGAGCTGGACAGTTCAATCTTAGCTTTTTCGGCCGCTTCTTTCAGGCGCTGCAGCGCCATGGGGTCCTTGCGCAGGTCAATGTTACGCTCGGCTTTAAATTCATCGGCCAGCCAGTTGATGATTTTCATATCGAAATCATCGCCTCCTAGGTGTACGTCACCGTTGGTGGATTTCACTTCGAATACGCCATCGCCCAGTTCCAGAATGGAAATATCGAAGGTACCACCGCCCAGGTCGTACACGGCAATTTTCATGTCTTTGTTTTTCTTATCGAGGCCGTAAGCCAAAGCAGCAGCGGTGGGTTCGTTAATGATGCGTTTCACATCAAGGCCGGCAATCTGACCGGCTTCCTTAGTGGCCTGGCGTTCGGCATCGTTAAAGTAGGCCGGCACGGTAATTACCGCTTCGGTAACGGTAGTACCCAGGTAATCTTCGGCCGTGCTCTTCATTTTCTGAAGGATCATAGCCGAGATTTCCTGCGGGGTATAAAGGCGGTCGCCAATGCGCACGCGCACCGTGTCGTTGTTACCGCTTTCAACCTGATAAGAAACGAATTTCATTTCTTCGGTCACATCGGCATATTTTTTCCCCATAAAGCGCTTAATGGACATTACCGTGTTTTTGGGGTTGGTAATGGCCTGCCGTTTTGCCGGATCGCCCACCTTGCGTTCGCCTTTGCCGCCATCCAGAAAGGCTACGATAGACGGGGTGGTTCTGCGGCCTTCGCTGTTGGGTATAACAACGGGTTCATTCCCCTCCATTACCGCTACGCAGGAGTTGGTAGTACCCAGGTCTATTCCTATTATTTTTCCCATAATCGTGGATTTACAAATTAATAACTAAGTCCCGATAGCCTTATCAATGGGTATGCCAGTAGGGATTTTGGATAAAACGGTGACAGATTGGCAGAAGATGGATACAGGCACCACCCTATTCCTGCAATTTATTACCGCAAACCACCTGTTATTTTTCCAGGCTGTCAAGGAGTTTTCTGGCCTCTGCATCTCCCATGTCAGCTGCTTTTTTAAAGTCGTTTTTGGCGTGCCATACTTTTTTCTGAGCAAGATAAACCAGACCGCGTTCGCGATAGGCGCGTGCATTATAGAACTGTTCAATTGCCTTAGAAAAAAGCTTTTCAGCTCTTTCCAGATCATTTTGTTTAAAACAGGCAACACCCAGTGCGGTTAAAAAACCGGAGTATTGATCGGCCGGTTGTTGACTGGCGAACGACAGGTTGCTCTCAAGCAATGCCTGTGCTTCCTTATAGCGCTTTGTTTCGATGAGGAGGTTTACTTTATATAGTAAAACAGTAACGGAGGAATTGTTGACAGAAAATTTTTCCAATAGTGAAAGCACGGAGGTTGTATCGCCTTGTTGGAGAATTGGTTTTAAAATCTCTAAAAATGATTTAAAGTCAGGTGTACAGGTGCCGCACTTCAGAAAATCTTCAGCGCTTTCTTTGTACTGGTGTAACTTTAGGTAGGAGAAGGCTCTGCTTTTCAGGGCATCCGAATCGAGGCTGTCTTCCTGAAGAAAGATGTTGAAGTCGGTTATTGCCTGGTTATAGTATCCCAAATAATACCTGGCAACGCCTCTCAGTTTATAAACCTGAGTTGCTTTGGGATTAATCCGGATAGCCTCACTGAAGTCCGACTCAGCCTTTCCCCACATGCTAAGATTGGTATAATAGATACCCCGTTTGGTGTGGGCATCCTGTATTTCATTATCAAGAGCCAGGGCGGCATCATAATATTTCATGGCGGCTTCGTGCAGGCCGCTGTGCTCATGGCCTAAACCGAGGAGGAACAGGCAAAGTGACGAATTTTTGTATCCGCGGATTCCGGTTAGTGTATTGTTGCCTTCTTCAAATTTTCCAATCAGAAACAGACAATACGCCTTTTTAACTCTTTCAATGGCCTCATCAGGCAGCCCGTATAGTGTGCTGAGTAGGTAATAGCCTGCATATTTTATATCAATCAGTTTATCCAATGGCGTTTGTTGTCCCCTGAAGCCACGTTCATCAACCGGGTTTGCCTGGAGTACTTTCTGAAAATCCACAAATGCATTTTCAAAATCCTGAAGTTCGCTGAGGATGTATCCGCGGTATAGCCTGTAGTTGAAGTTGAATGGATGATGATTGATTAAAATATTTAGATCGGTAAGGCTTTTCCGGGGCTGGTCTTTTGTATTTACTAAGGCCCGGTAAAAAAGAGCCTCGCGATGGAGAGAATCTTTGGCAAGCACCTCGTTGAAAAATTTAATGCCGGCTTTAGGGTCTCCCTTCAACAGAATTTCAATGACGCCAAGCCGTACGCGCGCACTCAGGTAGGAAGGATCGGCCACCAGGCAATCGCTGAATTTTTTTTGTGCTGCGGTCAGGTTACCCCTGGCCAGTTCAAGGTCACCGAGCAGCATCAGGGCCTGGGCAGCCTTCTTCGGGCTTGATTTTCTAACCGAGTTAAAGTAATCTTCTGCTTTATCG
>CAYNIH010000172.1:0-5875 GCA_964397115.1 uncultured Roseivirgaceae bacterium
ATCATGAACATATTCTGGTGTGCCGAAAGCATGGGTTTTACATTACCGGAAAACTATTTGAAATAAAAGTTATGTGCTTATTTACCCTTCGCTCCCTACTGTGCAAAGAGAAAAAGACAAATGGCATACTGTTTTCAAAAACCCTTCCCTTCATTTTGTTGGTTATTTCTTTTTTTTCAGTAGCCCAAAAAGGTAAACCTGTTGATTACAAGACTATAGCCACAAAACATGCCATTGCATCCTTTAAAGAATTTTACGAGTTATTAAGCCTGCCCAACGATGCCCATTACCCGGATGACATAGAAAAAAACGTGCAGTGGTGCGAAGCGGCCTTTGCCAGACGAAATTTTACCACCAGGCGGTTACCTACTGCAACTGTGCCGTTGCTATTGGCCGAACGAAAAATGAAAAAGCCGGTGAAGCAAACCAAAACGGTGTTGATTTACCTGCAACTTGACGGGCAACCGGTAAACCCTGCACAATGGGACCAGGAAAGCCCGTGGAAACCGACCGTAAAAGGAAAGGGAGTACACGGCAATTGGCTACCTATTCCATACGAACGTCTTTATGAAGGTTTTGAGCCCGACTGGCGCATTTTTGCCCGCGCTGCCTCCGATGCCAAAGGGCCGGTAGCAGCTTTTCTTGCTGCACTCGATGCGCTGGATGAGCTAAAGCAGGAACCCAACTTCAACATGAAGGTGATTATGGACTTTGAAGAAGAACTGGGCTCACCCAACCTTCCCGGTGCAGTAGAAAAATACCGCACTGAACTGGCCGCAGATATGTTCATTATTTTTGACGGACCGCGGCACATTTCCAACCAGCCTACGCTCAGTTTTGGTGCCCGCGGAATCTGCACCATCACCCTTACCATATTCGGGCCGCGCAATCCTGCGCACAGCGGCAACTACGGTAACTTTACGCCCAATCCGGCTATGCGACTAGCCCAGTTGCTGGCTTCCATGAAAGATGAAGACGGGCGCGTAACCATTCCCGGGTTTTACGATGGCGTTGTGCTTACGGAAGAAGAAAAGAAAATCCTCAGCCAGGTGCCCGATGATGAAACCCAAATTAAAAAGTTTCTCGGCATTGCCGAACGCGACAAGGTAGGCGACAATTTCCAGGAATCCATTCAGTACCCCACCCTTAACATCCGCGGACTCAACGCCCTGTATGTAGGCCAGGAAGCCCGCACGTTAATTCCCGATAAGGCTGTGGCTGAAATAGACATCCGGCTGGTGCCTTCCAGTGATGCGAACCGGTTGATTGGATTGGTAAGGAAACATGTTGAAAGCAAGGGGTACTATGTAATTTACCGGGCACCCAGTGAAGAAGAGCGGTTAACCCACCCCCGCATTGCTGCTTTTGAATCCAGCATTTCCTATGGCCCGTTTCAAACCCCATTTAATTCCGAAGTGGGTTTGTGGTTGAGCCGGGCAATGGTAAAAGCTTTTGGCAAAGAACCGATAAAAATCCGGATGACGGGCGGCTCCATTCCCATCTCTCCATTTGTAACTACGCTGGGTATCCCGGCCGTGAGCGTGCCCACCGTTAACCCCGACAACAACCAGCATGCAGAAAATGAAAACATCCGGGTTGGAAACTATGTCGATGCGGTTAAAACCTTTTTGGCTATTTTAACGGAACGGCTTTAAACCATAAAAGCCGAGGTTAGTCGCCATCCGTTATCTTTGCTTATCCAGAACCCCAAGTATGTGGCCATCAGTTAAAAACTGGATGCTGGGCAAACAGCCCTTCAGTTCGTACCTGGAGCATAAAACTGCCGTCCTTCGTGCAACCCTTGCATCCATCTCCGTAGTCGTGGGGGCGATGTACATCCTTGCCGATTTCATCTACCAGATACAAGGCAATGCGCCCTATTATTTTTTTGTAATTGCAGCCGGGTTAGCAACCCTCATCCTTAACCGAAAAAGGCTATTTACACAGGCCAGTATTATTTTCATGATCTCGATTAACGGGGTAGTTTTTTTATTTGCCGACAGCGACCCATACTATACCGGTATTTATAGTTACTTTATCTGTACCAGCCTTACCAGCTTTGCCTTATTTGGCATTCAGAAAAAATACCTTGCTTTAACTTTCAGCGCGCTGTCCTTGGTACTATGCCTGGTTGCCTATTGGAACGATGACAGCTTGATTAACCGCAACGTAGTGCCTCCTGCTTATGCAGGAATTTACCTTTCCTTCAATATAACCGTTGCCTTAGTTACCTGCGTAGCCATAATCCATTTCCTTACCACCCTCAATCACCATTCCGAACTGATCCTGCAGGAACAAAACACCCAACTGGCGAAGGTAAATGCCGAACTCGACCAGTTTGCTTACAGTGTTTCGCATGATTTGCGCGCACCACTCAGCTCCATACTCGGGCTTATTAACATTTATAAACTATCAAAAACCGAACAGGAAAAAGATGCCGTTTTTTCGTTAATCAGCGGCCGTGTAAATACCCTCGACCAGTTCATCAGCGACATCCTCGACAATTCGCGCAACTCCCGAATGGAAATTACCCTTCAGGAAGTAAAACTGGCCGAACTGACAAAGCAGGTTATCACACAGCTAAGTCATATGAAAGATTTCGGCAAGCAGGATATTATGATGGAGATCCCGGATTCCTTCACTGTGGTTTCCGATGCGGGCAGGCTGAGGATGGTGCTCTCCAACCTGATCAGCAATGCGGTAAAGTACTATGACCCCGCTAAATCCTATGCCTACATCCGCATTACCGCAGGCGTAAAAAATCCGCATTGGTACCTTACTGTTGAAGACAACGGGCTTGGTGTTTCTGATGATCATAAAGAACACCTGTTTGATATGTTTTACCGCGCCCATGCCCATGGCGAAGGTTCCGGCCTGGGGTTGTACATAGTAAACGAAGTGTGTAAAAAACTTGGCGGCAGCATTACTGTTAACTCTGCTTATGGACAGGGGTCATCGTTTACGGTAAGACTTCCCCTACTGCCATGAAGCAATTACTCATCATCCTTGCATTTGCAAATAGTCTTGATGTTGGCTTGAGCCAACCAATTAAAGGGGCTTACGAGGGAGAATTAATTGCTCCGAAAAGTGTATTGCTCATCAATTACCAAAAAGACTCGGTACTAAAAGGCGTGGTGTATTCAAGTCTGTTGGAGCATGTGCCGTTTTATGGTCTTTATTCGAAGCATACTATTCGCGGCACCATTTTCATGCCGCCCGATCAGGGTGATCTAGTAATCTTTTATGGTAAACTAAACAAGGACACAATGGCCATAACCCTGGTGTCTTCCATTGATTCAACTGTACTAGTGAAATCGAAACTGCTGAAAGTTTCCAACAGCGTAAACTACAACCTTGAAAAAACCTTTGGCAAAACAATACCGCGTTACGATGAACAACTGATCGGCACCTGGTTTTATCTCCATGCCATACAAGAGGATGGCCAAAAGGTTAAAGATCACCCGATGACAGCCGGTATGACGGTTGAATACCTAGCCAATGGCCTTTTTAAGGTTAACACGCCCCAACTAGCCGAACTTACCGCCAAATATTCCGTACCCGTTGGTCAGCGTACATACATACGGATGACGTGGTTTACTCACGAAGGTAAACTTCTAACAAAAACAGAAATTCATATTCCTACGGGCATGATGGAACGGGCTGCCCAGATGGGGTTACTGGCTCCATCTTTACCCGCTACCCGCGAATCTGTAAGCATGTATCAAGTAAAAGGAGACACCCTCATTACAACGGATTCAAAAATGAAGCGCACCTATTTCATTAAGAAGAAATAGCCCGTTATTCAACCACCTTCATTTTACCCGAAGGCACTTCCTCAATGCTAATTCAAAAATAAATCATCGTTAAGCAACTGTTGATTAACTGCTACTTTACAGTTACACAGGTTATTCATTTATAATAACCCATTAAAAAGCCCATGATTTTCCGGCAAAAGTGCCGGTTTACTTTAGCCGGAAAAGCTGGCTATGCAGGCAACTGATAGGAATCGTTTTAACCTGGGGTATTATTCCATCCTGCTGATCGTTCTGGTTACGGCCGCATGGGCAATTAAAAAAGGTGATGAGGTGGTATGGATTAACGGCCTGCATACAGCCTGGCTTGACCGGTATTTTTCCAGTATAACGCATTTTGGAAATGCCGCTTACTTTCTACCTGTATTGCTGGCCCTGCTGTTTCTGCGTTACAGTTATGCCCTGAGTATGCTCATCACCGGCATTTCTCATGCTTTGGTGGTGCTATTCTTTAAGCGTGCACTTTTTCCGAATGCAGGCCGGCCAGTTACCTTCCTTGAGATTGAACAACTTCACCTCGTACCCGGAGTAGACGTACACAGCCACATGTCATTTCCTTCAGGGCATACGGCTACTGCTTTTGCTTTTATGGTTGTCCTGTCGCTTTGCCTGAAGCACCGTCTGCTTACTGTACTCTTTTCCTTTATTGCTCTTTCGGTGGGTATTTCACGAATCTACCTGCTTCAGCATTTCGGATGGGATGTAGCCATAGGGGCTGCTGTCGGCACGCTTTGCGCTTGGGTATCCTATAAACTTATCCATGACAGGCTTCAACACCCTGCGCTTCAAGATAGGATTAAAGTAAACTTGAAAACCGGCATCAGGCAGCAAATTAAAATGCTGAATGAGCGCCTGAACTTACCAATATAACTGTTTCGCTTTTTTCAAATAAATCGGTCTTCCGGTAAACCAGGTGAACATTATATTTTGCAGAAACTTCCTTCAGGTAAGCGGCCCTGGTGATGATCAGCACAGGCTGCGCATTGTAAACGGAAAGATTAAGTGTAGGTAGCGGTTTTTTGTATTCAAAAACAAATGCCGGATTAAACAATCCATACGTCACCGGCTGGTAACCGGCAAACCTCTCCCGTATCGGCCGGCTGTCCACAACCGGATTCAATTTATCAAGCACAGGATTGATCCCATAAAAGAAAAGTTGCGATACAATCAACATACCGGAACTCCAGGCTATAACAGCATACCTTACCTGGTCTTTTCCAAGATAATGTAAACCCCAAAGTACAGAAACCGGCACCATCACCAGCACCGCACCAAGGTAATTCAAGGGCGGTCCGAAATCTCCGCTGGTTAACAACAGGTAGCCACCAATAGGATATGCAAGAGCGATGAGGAGCGTAATGCCCGCAATCACATAGAAAGCGGTTTTACCCGGCAGAACGAAATGAGCAAAGTAATTACCCAAAATCACCGTAAGGAAAGGTACAGCCGGCCCTATGTATCCGGGTAATATGGTTTTTGAAAAGGCAAAGAAAATAACCACAACCGTCACCACTACCCCGGCAAACAGCACAAAGTCAGCAGTTTTACGTGTGGCCCAGGCGCTGGCAAATGCACTTATACTAAAACCGGAAAACGGAAACAGGGCCATCAGCAAAAAAACAATTGGCGCCAAAAAAAAACCGCGGTGGCCCTCCATCGTTGCCGTGTACCGGCTAAGGTGATTTTGAAGAAAAAAGCCGCGAAGCCACTCGCCATCGGTTTCCATGCCAACCGCCACGTACCACGGCAATGCCAGCGCAGAAAATAGTAACACACCACTAAGTGGCTTCAGCTTTGACCATGCTTCTTTAAACGGATACCTCTTGATAACGAGGTAAACCAGGCCAATGAGGGCGGGAAAAACCACGGCAATAAGACCCTTGGTGAGAAATCCCAAAGCCGCGCTGATATAAAAAAGGTAGGCAGCCCGCGGCTTATCCTGAAGCAGTTCATACAATGAAATCAGGCTCACCGTCATCCACAGCAGCAGGTAAGGATCAGGTACAGCCAAATGAAACTGCACCGCCAAGTGTAACGAAGCAATAAGCATGAGAGAGGCATAA
>CAYNIH010000173.1:0-5871 GCA_964397115.1 uncultured Roseivirgaceae bacterium
GGGTGGTAATCTGCAGGGTTTCCGATAAGGAGTGGCTCAACCTGTTTTCGTTCGGCTGCCACTTTGGTAAGCAGGCGCTGGCGCTCAATTTCTTTGGTTGGGTCTTTAATCAGGATGATTCCATAATCATTTAACGGAGTATAGGTAATATCCGAACCCTCCAGCACCTGATCCAACACCTTGCTCAAGGGTAAATTGGTATAGGCCCGGTTAATACTAATGTATTCAATCCAGGAGGGTTCATAAAAAAAATGCACGCCTGTTTCCTGTTCAATTTTATCAATAAACCCGATGAAGGAAACAGGGATTTCCGAAGGTGAAAGCGTTACAGGTGTGGAGAGTTGCTTCTGACTAAACGCAGAGAAAGCAAACACCACTAACGCAATAACTAAAAGATTACTCCGGTTTATCCGCATTGGATGAGCAACTTATTCGTTTTCAAAGAAAACATGCTTACTCCGATAAATCAATTGGTACCCGGCTGCTTTATGCTTATGCCGCGGTTATGCGTATTAAACCAAGCAATAACCCGTTCGGCAATATCCTGAATGAATTTTGGCTCCTGCGGACCGTGAGGTGTTCGGGGGTAAGATACCATTTGTGTTTTTACGCCTAATCGCTTCAGGGCCATGTATAACTCCTGGCCTTGCGAAATCGGAACGCGCAAATCGCGTTCGCCATGAATAACCAGCGTGGGAGTAGTTACATTCTTTACTGCAAACATGGCTGAATGTTTTGCATAAATATCGGTGCGATCCCACAGTTCTCCGTCAAAGTAATCGGGAATAAAATCAGGAATATCGGCAGTGCCGGTAAAACTTATCAGGTTGGTAACGCCTGCACCTACCATGGCGGCTTTAAACCGGTTTGTTTTTGTGATGATCATAGAAGTCATGTAGCCGCCATAACTCCAGCCGGTTACACACAAACTGTCAGGGTGCACCATTCCATCGGCAATTATTTTGTCAACACCGGCCATGATGTCGTTATAGTCGCCAAACCCCCAGTCGTTTTTGTTAGCCTGACGAAATTCTACGCCATAGCCTGAACTTCCGCGCGGATTAGGCCGCAACACGGCATAGCCTTCGCTGGCAAAGGCCTGTATCGGGTAAATAGAACTGATGCCCGTATAGTTTTGGGTAAATACTCCGGCCGGACCGCCATGAATATTTACTACCAACGGATACTTTCTGCCCGGCTGGTAGTTGGCCGGATAGGTTAGCAACCCTTCAATAGTATAGCGGCCGTCTTTCGATTTCCATGAAATGACTTCTGTTTTTGCATGCATCTTTTTTTCAAAATCTTCATTAACCGTTGTGATTTTGCGCGGCTTCATATCCTTCAGGCTCATTACATACACATGAGGGGGAGCGGATGAATGTTGGTAGATGCAGGCCATCTGATCTGTTGCCTTGCTGAACGTGGCATTGGTGTACATGCCATCGGCAGGGGTTATCATGCGTGCCGGTTTGCCATCCACCGGTAAGGCATACACTACCCGCGTAGTGTGGTAGGCTTCGGAAATAAAAATACTTTTACTGTCGGCCGCCCAGCATATCAATTGAAAACTGCCGTCATAGGTGGGCGCAAGTTTTTTAGCCTGGCCACCCGCAGCAGGAATAACGTAGGCATGGTTCGCTCCCGACCAACTCACCACATCGCCCCCGGAGTAGTAAGCAAGCCATTGGCCGTCAGGCGAGTATAATGGGTTGGCATCCTGGCCTTTGTTGGCCACCAATGCTTTTATGGCTCCGCTATCGGATGGTACCGTGCTGATGTCGGCTGTTGTCCACTCATTGAGCGATGCATTTACCTGGTGCACAAAGGCAATGGTTTTCCCATCAGGCGACCAGGTGAAATCGGTAACATGAAAATCACCGGCTGTAAGCCGTTTAACCGGATTCTTTCCTTTAGGATCTTTGGTAAGGCTCACCGTATAAAGGTGTGCGTTCTTGTAGGTGTCGGCCACTTCCATGTCGCGTTTTTCTTTTCTGTTTTTCTCTTCCTGCTCGGTAAGCAGGTCCGTCATGATAAAGGCAATGCGTTTGCCATCGGGTGACCACGAAAATTGCCCGACACTATTCTTCTGACTGGTTAGTTGTTCGGCTTCACCGCCATCGAGGGAAATAACATGCAATTGCGTTTTGTCGCTCCCCCGCGATGAAGTGAACGCCAGCCAGCGGCTATCGGGCGAGAATTGCGGATTGGCACACGACTTATCGCCATAGGTAAACTGACGGTTCATACTTCCATCGGTTGCGGCCACCCAGATGTGGGTGAGGTACTCCGACTTATCGCCTTCCATTAAGGGAACAGAAACCGTGTAGGCAACCCGCTTGCCATCAGGTGAAATAACTGCAGAAGTAAGCCGCTTGAATTTCATCATGCCGGCCGGGGTCCAGGCTTTTTGAGCAAAGAGGGTTGTGGCACAAAACAACAGGAGCATTGCGGTTCTCATGGGCTTAAAAATTTTAAGCAAGGAAGTTAGGACTATTACCAACACCTGCCAATTAAAATAATTCAAGCTCATCATTTGGGCTGCCGGGCGTGAATCATTTCGCGCTTTCCAGGAGGTCCCGGAAGGGTTTTTACCTCAAGTCCGGCCGCCTGCAAATCGCGTTTTACCTGGCCTTTGGCACAATAGGTTACCAACACACCCCCGGGCTTCAGCCAGCGGGCTACTTTTGCAAGCAGGCTGCCCGTCCACATTTCCGGTTGTTTCTGCGGAGCAAAGGCATCGTAATAGATAAGATCAATTGAGGCCGGTGCCAACTCAACCTCTTGTGCGGACTTTTGCAACTTTTCAACCGAAACATTTGCGGTTAGCGATACCGGCATGCCCCAGGCAGCCTGATGAAGGGTAAAAAACAGAGACCGATCTTCCGGGGTAACTGCATAATTTAGTTTTGACCACACCGACTCCGTAAGCGGATGGGTTTCCAGGGCGGTATACCGTAACTGAACCACCATACCGGCAACTCGTTTAGCGGTTAGCCATGCATTCAGACCCGTACCGAGGCCCACTTCGAGAACATCAAGCTGCCGGTAGTTTTGATTGAGGAGGTATTCAAGGCCATACCGTACAAATACGTGCGATGACTCGGTAAGGGCGCCATGTACCGAGTGATAGGTCTCGTTCAGGGCAAGGTTTTTTAGGGTATGCGATCCGTCTTTTGTTTGGATGATTTCAATCATGGCACGAGGTTAGTACTGCGATAAATTTTTCCTGACAGGCGGTGTAACTCTTCAATCAGCTTTTCATAATCAATGCCACGGCATAGGCACACACTCCTTCTTCGCGGCCTACATAGCCCAGTTTTTCATTGGTCGTTGCTTTAATCGAAACACAGTCGGCAGCAACCTGCAACAAGGGTGCCAGCACAGCTTGCATGGCTTGAATATGCGGATTGATTTTTGGGCGCTCCAGGCAAACGGTACAATCCACGTTACTAACCTTCCAGCCTCTATCGGCTAGCATCCCGGTTACCTCTTTTAAAAAATGCTTGCTGTCTTTTCCTTTCCATTGCGGATCGTGGTTGGGAAAATGGAAACCAATATCACGAAGGCCGGCAGCACCCAGCAGGGCATCGCAGAGGGCATGAATGAGCACATCAGCATCGGAGTGGCCGGCAGCGCCTTTGTCGGATGGAATTTTTATTCCGCCTAAAACGAACTCTCGGCCGGCTTCCAGCGGGTGCACATCAAATCCAAAGCCTACCCGTACAGTCATGCGGCTTCTGCTTTTGAACGGTAGTGCATCACGCTCAGGTTTTTCTCGTTGAGGATGGTTCGTCCCATTTCCATAATTTCTTCCAAACTTACCTTATTAACCAATTCCTTCTCGAAGTTAACATGATTCGCATCGCCCGACAGGGATGAAAAGGCCAGGCTCATGGCACGGTTCATCACTTCTACTTCGTCAAACTCCAGGGCCGTTTCGGCCTGGTTTTTAACTTTTTGCAGTTCATCGGGAGCTAAGCCTTTCGCCAGTAATTCGCTAATAACACGCGAGACTTCCTCTTCGCCCTGCCTGGTCGATATCCCGCTTTTCAACCTTCCGCTGATGACCAATAAACCCGGATCGACCGAACCCAGCACGTAGGATGAAATAGAGGTGAACACTTCTTTCTCCTTTACCAGTTTGCTGTACAGGCGGCTGGATTCTCCCCGTCCTAAAACATCAGAAAGTTGATCAACAGCATAGAAATCCGGATGAAACCGGCCGGGCATGTGCCAGGCCATGTATAAGGCGCTGGCCGGTACATCGGCCTCTACCTCAAGCATTCTCTTTTGTTCTTGCTTCGGCTCCTGGGGCAATATCCGCTGTTTCTTTTTTCCAGCCTGTATCGGGGCAAACCATTTTTCCGATAATCGCTTAACCTGATCAACCGTTACGTTGCCGGCCACTACCAATACCGCGTTGTTCGGGATGTAGTGGGTGTAGAAAAAATTCTTTACATCCTCCAGGGTTGCCGTTTCAATGTGTGCCGGCTCTTTACCGATGGTGGTCCACTGGTAGGGATGAACCCGGTAAGCAAGCGGGCGGAACTTCAGCCATACATCGCCATAGGGCTGGTTGAGGTAGCGCTGTTTGAATTCTTCTACCACCACTTTGCGCTGAACCTCCAGCACTTTCGGGTCGAACGACAGGCCCAGCATCCGGTCACTCTCCAGCCAGAATCCGGTTTCTATATTTTGGGCAGGAACCGTGAGGTAATAGTTGGTGATGTCGGTATTGGTAAACGCATTGTTTTCTCCTCCCACCCGCTGAAGGGGCTCGTCATAATTGGGGATATTTACCGAGCCGCCAAACATCAGGTGTTCAAACAAATGGGCAAAGCCTGTTTTGTCGGGCTGCTCATCGCGCGAGCCGACATCGTATAAGATATTAAGTACAGCAATCTGCACGGTGGGGTCTTCATGCACAATCACGTGAAGTCCGTTATCGAGCCTGAATTCTGAAAAGGAAATCATACCTCCAAAAGTAGTGAAATCAAATTTGCAAGGACCTCCGTTACCTTATAAAAACTGAATTACCTTTGCACGTCATCCTCTTTCTTTATGCAGTTTCAACGAGCCAACTTACCCGACAAGAAACTAAAACAACTCTACGAAGCCCTCGTTCGCCCCCGACTGATTGAAGAAAAAATGCTTATTCTGCTCCGCCAGAATAAAATCAGCAAATGGTTCAGCGGTATCGGCCAGGAAGCCATTGCTGTTGGCCTAACCGAAGCGCTGGAGCCGGATGAGTACATATTGCCCATGCATCGTAATCTGGGTGTGTTTACTTCGCGCCACATGCCGCTCGATAGGCTGTTTGCCCAATGGCAAGGGACGATGAAAGGGTACACCAAGGGCCGTGACCGCTCCTTTCATTTCGGTAACAATGAACACCACATTGTAGGTATGATTTCGCACCTCGGCCCTCAAAACGGGGTGGCCGATGGCATTGCTCTTGCGTGCAAATTGAAGAAGGAAAATGGGGTTACCGCGGTTTTCAATGGCGATGGCGGCACCAGCGAAGGCGACTTTCATGAAGCCGTTAACGTTGCTGCCGTGTGGGACCTTCCCGTAATTTTTGTTATCGAGAATAACGGCTATGGGCTGTCAACGCCCAGCAGCGAACAGTTCCGCTGCAAAAGCTTTGTAGATAAAGCCATTGGTTATGGTATTGAAGGAGTACAGGTTAACGGCAACAATATTCTGGAGGTTTACCAAACCGTAACAAAACTTGCCGAAGGCATTCGCGCCAGGCCGCGACCCGTTCTGCTTGAGTGCATTACGTTTCGTATGCGCGGCCACGAAGAAGCCTCGGGCACCAAGTACGTTCCCAAAGAGTTGATGGAACACTGGGCAAAAAAAGATCCGGTC
>CAYNIH010000174.1:0-5238 GCA_964397115.1 uncultured Roseivirgaceae bacterium
GGCGAAAAACGCATCATCAAATACCTCAGGTATTCGCTTCGCTCGCAGATCTATGCTAAGAGTTTGCCCATGCCGTTGGTAATCGGTGCCATTAAGCGGCTGGAGTTATTACGTACCCAGCCCGAATTAAAAGCTAACCTCTGGAAGATTGTGCGCGCCATGCAGGATGGCCTGAAGGCACGTGGATTTAACATTGGCTTAACCACCTCACCCGTTACCCCGGTATTGTTCAAGGGCGGGGTGGGCGAAGCTGCCAACATGGCTATGGACCTGCGGGAGAACTTCCATATTTTCTGCTCAGTAGTTATCTATCCGGTTGTGCCTAAGGATGTTATCATGTTCAGGATTATTCCTACCGCGGCCCATACAATGGACGATGTTCAGCGGACGCTGGAGGCCTTTTCGGCCCTCAAAACCAAGCTCGACAGCGGCTTTTACCGCAACGAAGAGCTCGTTGCGGTGACAAAGGCATTATAAAAAAAATGCCTTTTTGGGTTGATTTTTTGCGTTTTTAACTAAATTGGCATACGAAAATTCAATTAACCATTTAAATATCAGGACAATGCAAAAATTTCAAGAACTCAAAAACCTCATTGCTTCGCTGGAAAACGATGCTGATAAGTTTTATAACAAAGGCAACAGCGCAGCCGGTACCCGGTTACGAAAAGGCATGCAGGAGTTAAAAAACATGGCTCAGCAGATACGCGGAGAGGTTCAGGAGCTCAAGAATAAGGCATAATTTTTAAACCTAAACCTGTGTAATGAAAAGGATAGCCTTTCGGTTATCCTTTTTTATTTTGTACGCCCTAAGCAAAGTTTTATGAGATAAAAGCAATCGGCACTACCTTAAAAATAAAGGCATGGAGGAAACTTCGCTACCGTGATGCTATCATGTTGTGGAAGACCTCGAGGGTTTTGTTATGGGCTAATTGCTGATACAGTTCTGCGCTTTTGCGCTTGCGCCTTTCTTTTGTTTCCAGGTCGCATTCGTACAAACCGAACCGGTAAGTAGGGCCAAGGTGCCATTCAAAATTGTCCCACGTGCTCCACCAGTAATACCCGCGGATATCGATACCGTCTGCTATTGCGTTAAGCAGGATTCCGGCATAGTCAGCAATTGCCTGCTGCCGTAATGCATCGCCCGCATCGCAAACACCATTCTCGGTAATAATAATCGGCTTCTTGTACTTACTCCAGTACCGGTCAATGCACGTGCGAAGACCTTCGGGGTGGTACTCCCACATGTCGTCATGCTTTTTACCCAGCGTCTTGATTTTATGAGGTGTATCTACATACGTAATCGGCAGGGGGTCGTGCGACACACGGGCATAATAGCTCATGCCAAAAAAGTCGGCCTTTTCAAAGTGGCCGGGCACGTATTCCATAAACCACCAGTCGCTGAGCCTTGCCGGGAACCACCCCAGCAGGTTTTCGTGGGTAAAGAGTGTTGCGTTATGCGAAATGCCAACCGGGTGTTCCGGATACTTTTGCTTAATGATGTCGTACACCTGGTTGTGGGCAACCCCCATATTTTTAACCACTTTCCCGGCCAGGTAGGGATTAGTTTTAAACGGAGGGAAAAAGCCGGTTATCCAGCCGTAACTCGCATACACGTTCGGTTCGTTGAATGTATTCCAACTCGAAATATAATCTCCGAACTCATCAATCACCTTCCGGCAATAGTCAACCCATAGTGAAATGTTGTTGCTGTTTTCCCACCCGCCAAGCCGCGCAAACCAAAGCGGATTGGTAAAGTGATGAAGGACCATCATAATGAAAACGCCCCGAGCTTTTAGGTCAGCCAGAAATTCATGATAAGCGCGTGTTGATTCATGGTGAAGGGTTCCGAGCGGGTCACGTTGCAGTTTACTCCACTGCAGACTCATCCGGTAGCCTGGAGCGAGCGTAGCAATAAGTTCAGCGTCTTCCTGAAAGTGCAATTCGTGGTCGGTTGTGCGGTTAAACAGGTGTCCATCGCGGGCCCGTACACCTTGCCAGTCGTGTTCAAAGGCCGTTTCAATTTGAGCGGCAGCTGTGCTGGTGCCGAAAATAAAATGCGGAGGGAATTTTTTCACTTTGGCTGGCGGGCTAAGGCTGACTGGCTAACTTCCCACTCTGTCCAGTACTTTTTCAGCAATTTCAGGTCAGTCTCAAGGCATGGGTAGTTGATTTCCTTTGTGGGTACTTCAGGCATTTTACCATTTGCAAGGTCTTCGGGGCCAAGGCCTCCGGTCCATTCAAAATGTCCGGGATCAAATGGCGAACGCCACCGGCCGCCCCAGCGTAACCCCAACCGTTCTCCTATACTTCCCACTTTCCTCCAGAGTTGCATATTATGCCATTGTGCCTGGCCATTTACAATGGGTACCAGGTCAACCGCCAAACCGTATTGATGTTTTGAACTTCCGGCTCCAGTGCGGGTATAGCGCTTACCCATGCTTTTGTATTCGGCCTGTTTGGCGCGGGTGCGGTAAGTTTCCACTACGGCCAGTTCAACCCCTTTAAGACGAGCAAGATTAATTAGCTGGACTACTTTATCGCGGAAGTAGGGGTGGAGCGCTTCCAATCCCGTAATCATGGGCAGGTCACCGCGGTTTTTACCGAAAGCATAATTCTGCGCCAGCGGCCACAAGCGCCATCCGTTGACTGTATCTTCAAGGTAGTAAACAACGGAGGGCTGATGCTGTTGCTCCTGCTGAATTTTTGCCAGGGAGTCGAGCCGGGCCTGTTCAATTAACTGGCGTTCCAATTCCAGCTGCTTCATAATCTCAACTTCGCTACGGCAATCGTACGAATCAAAGGGGCCGCTACTTTGAGCAAGCGTTTTGCCCACAACGCAACTTATGGCAAAAAATACAAACAGGCTGCACCGGTGCATTGGTCACAAATTTGTGCCGCAAAGGTAAAGAGGATGATTAAATTCTGAAAATTATCAGCTTTTCGGTTTTGTCCGGATTTCAGCCAGTATTCGCTCATAACGGGCCTTTACTTCCGGATCGGATTTTACCGCGTTGCGGATGGCGTTATAGGCGGCCGGGCCAAACTTCTCGGTAGTTAGCTGCTTTAAGACTTCTGAGAGTTTTATGGTTTCTTCGGTTCGTTTAAGGTTAATCTCCTGTAGGGCGGCAAGTTCTTCGGGCGTTGCTTTGGCCTCCTTTAATTTTTCCTGGTCGCTGCCAAGTTGGACTAACTGGTTATAGCGGGCTTCTGTAATCTTGGGGTTGTTTTTGATAAGTACGGTGAGCCTGTTTTTCAGTTGCTCTGTCAAATCATTAATGGAATCCATAACCAAGGCATATTGCCTCAACGCTTCATCGGTAATTGGTGCCGGTACGCTTTGAGCGGGTACGCTGGCAGAAATGCACAATAGCACAATCAAGGCCAGCCACAATTGTTTACCATACGTGTTCACGTTCACAGAAATTTTGTTGCTAATATCGGTACTCATCGTAATTTCTTTACAAACGATTAAACATTTCATTTTCATCTATCTATTCTATTACTAAATTGGGCGACAATCAAATCTTTAATACGATGACTGATGAATTGGTAGCTACTTATCCTATAAATCACCAGGCTGCACGCGAATGGGTAAGCCAGGTTACGGAATTATGTAAACCCGACCAAATCCGCTGGTGCGATGGAAGCGCGGAGGAATATAATGAGTTATGCAACAAGCTGGTTGAAAAAGGAACCTTCATTCGCTTGAACCCGGCCAAAAGGCCTAACAGCTATGCCTGTTTTTCCGATCCGAGCGATGTGGCCCGCGTGGAAGACCGCACGTTTATCTGCAGCCGCAGGAAGGAAGATGCCGGGCCTACCAACAACTGGATTGACCCAAAAGAGATGAAACAAACTCTCAATCAGTTAATGGATGGCTGCATGACTGGCCGCACCATGTATGTAATCCCCTTCAGTATGGGCCCCGTGGGCTCCTCAATTGCCCACATTGGTATCGAAATTACTGATTCGGAATACGTGGTGGTGAACATGCACATCATGACCCGCGTGGGTAAAAAAGTGATGGCTGTGCTGGGTACGGATGGTGAATTTGTAAAATGCCTGCACACCGTTGGTGCTCCGTTAAAGCCCGGGCAGCAGGATTCGACCTGGCCCACCAATCCGACTACGAAATACATCGTGCACTATCCCGAAGAACGTTCCATCGTTTCATACGGATCGGGTTATGGTGGAAATGCCCTGCTGGGTAAAAAATGTTTTGCCCTGCGTATTGCCAGTTCCATGGCCCGGGAAGAAGGCTGGCTGGCCGAGCACATGCTCATACTTGGTGTTGAAACACCCTCAAAAGAAAAGACGTACGTGGCTGCGGCCTTTCCAAGCGCTTGTGGTAAAACCAATTTTGCCATGCTCATTCCTCCTGCCGAACTCAGCGACTGGAAGGTAACCACCGTGGGTGACGATATTGCCTGGATAAAGCCCGGCAAGGATGGCAAGTTGTATGCCATCAACCCGGAGTACGGATACTTTGGTGTTGCTCCCGGAACAAACGAAAAGAGCAACCCCAACGCCATGAAAACCATTTCGAAGAACACTATTTTTACCAACGTGGCCATCACCGAAGATGGTGATGTGTGGTGGGAGGGGATGACGAAAGAAATACCGAAGAATTTAACCGACTGGCGCGGGCAGAAGTATGATCCTTCTTCGGGCAAGCCTGCCGCACACCCGAATGCACGTTTTACCGCACCGGCCTCTCAATGCCCGTCCATTGATCCGGATTGGGAAAACCCAAACGGTGTGCCTATTGGGGCGTTCATTTTTGGCGGACGCAGAAGTACAACCGTCCCGTTAATTTACCAGGCACACAACTGGAACTTCGGGGTGTACCTGGCCGCCACTATGGGCTCGGAAATGACGGCCGCTGCATTTGGTGAGGTAGGCAAAGTAAGACGCGATCCGTTTGCCATGTTGCCCTTCTGCGGCTATCACATGGGCGATTATTTTAACCACTGGTTGCAGTTTGGCCGAGACATTCCCAACCCGCCCCGCATTTTTGGTGTAAACTGGTTCCGGAAGGACGATAAAGGAAATTTCCTGTGGCCCGGTTTTGGTGAAAACATGCGCATTTTAAAGTGGATTGTTCAGAAAATCAGCGGCAAAACCAATGCAGTGGAAAGCCCAATTGGATGGATGCCGCATTATGACGATATTGATTGGAAAGGACTGAACTTTAGCAAACAGCAGTTCGATCAAATCATGGAGATTGACCGCGAACAA
>CAYNIH010000174.1:5248-5812 GCA_964397115.1 uncultured Roseivirgaceae bacterium
AAGCAGGAGTTGCTTTCGCATGCCGAACTCTTTGAGCGGATGTACGACCGACTGCCGAAGGAATTTATCTTCATGCGTGAGTTGTTGTTATCCAGCTTATGGCGCTCGCCCGAAAAGTGGAGCCTCGAGCCGGAGCAGTAGTTTTTTTTGGGGAGGCTTGCTCTCCCGGTTGAAGCATGAGCCGCTCAGTTAAGGCTGCGGCCAGTGTTTTTTTTGGTTGCTTCCAAAATTGATTTATTAAATTATTAAAACTACTTTGGCTTGAACCAAACCAACCTGCTACCTAATTGATGACCTTGCAGCAACGAATTACTGAAATCAGAACGGGCTTTACTTCGGTTTTCTGGATTGCCAATACCCTTGAACTTTTTGAGCGATTAGCCTATTACGGATCTAAAGCCGTGCTCACCTATTATTTGGCAAACAAGGTAGGGTTGCACGATGAGGCCGGTACATTGGCCGGGATATTTAATTTCGTTCTCTATTTTTTACCGGTGGTGGCCGGTGTTTTTGTTGACAAATACGGTTTCCGAAAAACACTTATCGCCTGATTTTCTTTTTTCT
>CAYNIH010000175.1:0-2638 GCA_964397115.1 uncultured Roseivirgaceae bacterium
TATCCTCAATCTGCAAAAAGTCGGCATGAAGGATGATTTCACTTACCGGGTGAAATTGCACCTCTTGCAATATGGCTTTGCATTCCTCGCCTTCAATGTTCAGGTGAACAAAGTGCGCTTCGTTAGTGTAAACTAACTCGCGGAACAGAATCATGGGGGCATAAAAGTGAACTTGCTTGTCTCCACCGTACAGCACACAGGGAACGTTTCCTTCATTCCGCAGTTGCTGCGATTGCGACTTGCCGAGATTCGCTCGTTTATACCCTACAATCTCAACAGTTTTCATGGTTTATATAGTTTAGTTATCAGAATAGTTTACAAACGGATGAATAATGAACTGATCGATTCGTGGTCGTGTATTTTACGGATAGCCTTGGCAAACAGATCAGATACAGTCAGGACGCGGATTTTTTGCGACTTCTGTTTTAACGGCAAGGTATCAGCAACCACAATTTCTTCCAGCACGGAGTTTTCTATGTTTTCGTAGGCTTTTCCTGAAAGCACCGGGTGGGTACAGGCTGCCCGTACTGAGCGGGCTCCTTTTTCTTTCAATAAGGTTGCAGCCTTGCAAATAGTGCCTGCTGTATCCACCAGATCATCCACCAGCACCACGTCTTTCCCTTCCACTTCGCCAATCAGGCGCATGGACTCTACCTGGTTTGCTTCCTTGCGGTATTTATCGCAAACAGCCAGTTCGGTATCAAAAAACTTTGCAAAACTCCGGGCCCGTTTAATTCCGCCTACATCGGGTGTGGCAAACATGATGTTTTCAAGGCCGAGCGATTTCAGGTAGGGAACAAAAATGTACGAGCCATCCAGGTGGTCAACCGGAATATCAAAGAAACCTTGTATCTGGTCGGCATGAAGGTCGCAGGTCATGATCCGGTCGGCCCCTGCCGCAGAAATCAGGTTGGCGATCAGTTTTGCGGCAATGGAAACCCTTGGTTTGTCTTTCCGATCCTGGCGGGCATAACCAAAGTACGGAATAACAACATTTACGCTGGAGGCGCTGGCCCGTTTGGCGGCATCAACCATCAGCAGTAACTCCATCAGGTTGTCGGAAGGGGGAATGGTTGACTGAATAATAAATACTTCGTGCCCGCGAACGGATTCGGCAATGTGGGGCGACATTTCGCCATCGCTGAACTGCTGGTAGTTCACTACCCCCAGGGGCTCGCCATAGGCATGGGCTATTTTCTCTGCCAGGTAGGTGGTGGCCCGTCCGCTGAAAATTTTTACTGCCATGAAATAATTTAAAAACCCGGCTTTAACCGGGTGCTTGTTGTCCGACAAGGATTCGAACCCTGACTAAAAGAACCAAAATCTTCTGTGCTACCGTTACACCATCGGACAATCCAACAAGGGTAAAACCCCCAAAAAAGGCCAAAACCCTTAAATTTTGGATGGCAAAGGTAGAATTATTTTTGTGAATTACGACCTTCTTAAACCGAAGATTTTCCTTAAATGTCTGATGGTTTAGAAGAGGCCGTACTCTCAATAAACCCCTCGGCCCAGAAGCGATACTTATCTAATATGGAGATGACGGCATTGCGCAACTGGCGGTTATTGCTGTAATCCAGGGTACCATAAACCGAAGTGGCATACCCTTGCCAGATGGACCGGTTCTGTCGCCTGTCGAAGAATTGAATGAGCAGAGTGCCGGTATTCATATTGAATTTTTTCGGGTCGTATTTCAGGTTTTCGTCCTGCGATTTTATCCACTCTTCAATCTCGGGCTGGATGTACCCGTTAAAGCGCAGGCTGTCGGGAAACATTTTAAAACTGATGAGCAGGTGGGGGCGGTTGTCGGTTTGCCGGTACCCCAGAAATTTCATCCGCGAGATAATGGCACCTTCAATGACTTCGTTCGTTATGCTATCATCCTGAAGGTTGGCGGGCCGTATGATTTCGAATGACCGGTATTTTTTAAACTGCCCTTTGTAGCTGTAATCGTATTCAACAGGTAATTCCTTATACCCCAGACATGAGCCCAAAAGGAAAGCAATAAATAAAAATTTAACACTGCAACTGCCTTTCATACCCACCAGATTTTGTTTATACAAGGTAGCCTTTCGCCAAAAGCTTACCAAAGGTTTTTATCGGTTCTGTTGAGATACCCAATTGCGCGCATTTACAAAGGCTTCTATCCAAGGTGAAACCTGGTCGGTTTTGCGGTAAGCAGGGTAATGGGGCCAGTTCCACGGAAACAATGACCGTTCAAGATGGGGCATAATGGCCAGGTGCCGGCCGTCATTCGAGCAAACAGCGGCTATGGCATCATCGGAATCATTGGGGTTGCCGGGATATTCGTTGTATGAATAAAAGGCGGCTGGCTGAATGGACGGAATATTGGTCAGTCTGAAACAGCCTTCACCATGGGCAACCCAAACCCCTAACCGGCTTCCGGCCAGTGAGCCAAGCATAATTGAATTCGTTGAGGGAATGCTTACACTAACGAAGGCCGATTCAAATTTGCCGGAGCCGTTAACGTGCATTCGCGGGTGGTTCTCTTTCAATTCGGGGTAAACAAGACCCAGTTCCATCATTAACTGGCAGCCGTTGCAAACCCCAAGGCTTAGTGTGTCTGTGCGTTTGTAGAAATTGTCAAGCGCTTGCTTTGCTTTTTTGTTGTAAAGAA
>CAYNIH010000175.1:2648-5806 GCA_964397115.1 uncultured Roseivirgaceae bacterium
ATCTGACAGATCTTCACGGCCCGATACCAGGTCGGTCATGTGTACATCTTTTACATCAAAACCTGCCAGGTATAGCGAGTACGCCATTTCACGGTCGCCATTCACCCCTTTTTCGCGGATGATGGCTGCACGGATGCCGGTAGGCTGCCACCTCGATTGTTGAATGGAAAACGAGCTGAGTTGCCCGTCAAATTTTTCAGGAAAAACGTAATGAAGTGGCTGCCTTTTGTAATTGGCAAATCGCTTCTCGGCATAAGCCTCCGGTCGTTGCTGCCGGTCAAGTAAATGCGATGTGGTGTACCAGGTATCGCGCAGATCATCGATGTCAAATGACATCGAACGTTGTTGGTGCTTTACGCTGAGTAATCGCTTCGCCACGACCCTGCCCAGCCATTGGAAGCGGATTCCGTTATTGCGCAAGATGCGTTCGGTGGCTTCACTGTCCTTGACCTGGATAACCACACCGGGATTTTCTGCAAACATCATTTTTACCAGATCATGCTGAACCGTGAGGGCATCAAGGTCAATACCTATATCCGGAACGCTGAAGCACATTTCGAGCAGTGTGGTTATCAACCCACCTGAAGAGATATCATGACCTGCCAGGATGACCTGGTTATGGATTAGTTCCTGAACGGCCGAGAAGCAGGAGGCAAAGTAACCTGCATCGGCAACATCGGCTGTTGTAGTTCCCAACTGGTTCAGCACCTGGGCCAGCGCACTTCCTCCGAGTGCCGGTTCGCTGGCTGAAAAGTCAATCAGGATAAGGTGGGTGCCGGGTGTTGGATCCAGTGCCGGGGTAACCGTTTTTGTAATGTTTTTTACTTCGGCTACTGCCGAGATGATCACTGTTCCGGGCGACAGCACGAGTGTACCATCGGGATATTTCTGGGTCATGGACAATGAATCTTTGCCGGTGGGAATATTAATGCCCAGTTTAATGGCAAAGTCGCTTACTGCGCTAACGGCCTCATAAAGCCGGGCATTTTCACCCGGCTGTTTAGCGGGCCACATCCAGTTGGCGCTTAACGATACGCCCTTCAGTCCATGGGTTAGTGGCGCCCACACCAGGTTGGTCAGGGCTTCGGCAATGGCCAGCCGGCTGGCAGCTGCCGGGTTTACCAGGGCAGCAGCCGGAGCATGCCCAATGGCGGTAGCTACTCCTTTCAGGCTGGTGAAGTCAAGTGCCATTACTCCCAGGTTATTGAGCGGCAACTGGATGGGGCCGCAGGTTTGCTGGGTGGCTACTTTGCCGGTTACCGAGCGATCGACTTTATTGGTAAGCCAGTCTTTACATGCCACGCCTTCCAGTTGAAGTACCTGTCGAAGGTAATCGGTAATGTTTGCCGAATTGTATTGAACCTCTGCAAAGGAGAGGGGTTGCCGGGTATCGGTTAACACTGTTTTTGGCGAAGCGCCCAGCAGGTGTTTTACGGCAAAGTCAACTACTTTCCTGTTCGTTCCCTTTCTGATAAAATGCAGGTGGTTATCGCTAGTGGCGTAACCGATAACATACAAGGGTGCTCGTTCGCGGTTGGCAATTCTCTTAAGCAGATCAAGGTTTTTTTCGTTTATGGCCAGCCCCATTCGTTCCTGCGACTCATTGCTGAGGATTTCTTTATCCGACAGGGTAGGGTCGCCCACAGGAAGGCTATCAATGAAAATGGTGCCACCGGTTTCTTCCAGCAACTCCGACAGGCAGTTGAAGTGACCACCCGCGCCATGGTCGTGTATGGAAATAATTGGGTTGTTATCGAGTTCGGCCAGGGCGCGGATGGCATTCATCACCCGCTTTTGCATTTCGGGGTTAGAGCGTTGGATGGCATTCAATTCAATTGCGTTGCCGTATTCACCGGTAGCTACAGACGATACTGCCCCACCGCCCATACCGATTCGGTAGTTATCACCGCCAAGCATCACGATGGTGTCGCCAGGTTGGAGTGGGTCTTTTCTGCTGTCTTTTTCTTTTCCGAAGCCGATGCCACCGGCCAGCATAATTACCTTATCAAAACCGTATTTTAGCGGGCCTTCTGCATATTCAAAGGTGAGGATGCTGCCGTTAATTAATGGTTGGCCAAATTTGTTGCCAAAATCAGACGCCCCATCGGATGCCTTGATGAGTATTTCATCCGGCGCCTGGTACAGCCAGTTGCGCGCTGGAAATTTCTTTTCCCACGGCCTGATCCCGGCAAGTCGCGGATAAGAGGTCATGTAAACTGCGGTTCCTGCCAGCGGAAGGGCCCCTTTGCCACCCGCCAGCCTGTCGCGGATTTCTCCGCCCGAACCGGTAGCCGCACCGTTGAAAGGCTCAACGGTGGTTGGGAAATTATGGGTTTCGGCTTTAAGGGAAATAACCGAGTCGATTTCTTTTATCTCAAAAAATGCGGCAACGTCCTGTCGTGCCGGAGCAAACTGCTCAATGGTGGGGCCTTTGATAAACGCTACGTTATCCTTATAGGCCGACACCAGAAAATTCGGATTTTCCCGTGAAGTTTTTTTTATGAGTTGGAAAAGAGTGGCTTCTTGCTCCTTTCCGTCTAAGATAAAGGTGCCATTAAAAATTTTATGACGGCAATGTTCTGAGTTTACCTGCGAAAAGCCGAACACTTCGCTATCGGTAAGTCTGCGGCCCAACTCCTTGCTTACCTGTTTAAGGTATTCCACCTCATCTGGGCTGAGGGCAAGGCCTTCGCCCTCGTTGTAAGCGGCAATGTCTTCAATTTCAATCACTTGTTCAGGTGTATGGTGGATAGTGAAAAGCTCCTGGTCGAGGCGGTGGTATAAAACCTGCAGCATCCGGTCGTACCGGGCCTGGTCTGACTCAACCAGTTTAAATTCCTCTATCCGGGAAATGCCGGTAATGCCCATGGTCTGCGTAATCTCAACCGCATTGGTGCTCCAGGGGGTAACCATCTCCTTTCGTGGGCCAATGAAAAAACCATCCAGGGTTAACTCGGCAAGTAACGTGACATTGCCCAGTAACCAGGTAAGTTTTTCAACGTCAGAAGGTTGCAAAGAGGAGGTCAGCCCAACTGCGTATATTGTGTTGGGGGCCGACCGGAAAAATAAAACCATTTGGGGCAGGTTGAATTGTATGAATGCCCAAAAATAGCGGATTTGTGTTTTCGGAGGCTATTTATTTTGCACTCCTTACGGAT
>CAYNIH010000176.1:0-5705 GCA_964397115.1 uncultured Roseivirgaceae bacterium
TATTTGTTAAGTTTTTTTCCTAATTGATTATATGACGCATTAAGCTCATCAAAAAGAATTTTGTCTTTTAACGATTCGCTTTCAAGAAGAAATTCCAGGTGGAGAATCGTCTCATCACATTCAGCATGTGCATAGGTCAGGTATTTAATAAATTCAGCTTTGTAGCGGCTCCTTCCATATCCCTCAACGATAGCCGCTACAATTGATTTTGACGACCTCCTGATTTGACTCCCCTCCTCAAATAACTCAAATTTTGGCAACGATAAGGTCATTTTATGTACCTTTATCGCCAGGTCTTTCGCCAACTTATATACCTCCAAATCTCTGTAACTACTCATAATTATTCGCAATATTTAAACTTGCACCTCGCAACCCGAAACCCGTACCTCGTAACCTGAAACCCGCACCCCGTAACCCGCATCCCTTAAAAATACCCCGACCTCTTCCTGTCCTCCATGGCTGTCTCCCCGCGCTTGTCATCGGCACGGGTGCCGCGCTCAGTTCTGCGTGAGGCCGCCACTTCGGCAATAATTTTTTCGATGGTATCCGCTTCCGACTCCACAGCACCGGTGATGGGCATGTCGCCACAGGTGCGGAAGCGAACGCGCTTCGTTACCGGTTTCTCATCCGGCTTAAGTTTTAACCAGGGCGAGGTGGAAAGCATCACCCCATCGCGGATGATCACTTCCCGTTCGTGGGCATAGTAAAGTTTAGGAATAGGGATATTCTCTGCGTGCAAATATTGCCACACGTCCATCTCCGTCCAGTTGGAAATGGGAAACACGCGGAAATGTTCACCCGCATTTTTGCGGCCATTGAAAATATTCCACAATTCAGGGCGCTGGTTTTTTGGGTCCCACTGGCCAAATTCATCGCGGTGCGAAAAAAAGCGTTCTTTGGCTCTTGCCTTTTCTTCATCCCTGCGGGCACCCCCCATGGCCGCATCGAACTTGTATTTTTCAATCGTGTCGAGCAAGGTTACCGTTTGCAGGGCATTGCGGCTGGCGTTGTAGCCCGTCTCTTCTTTCACGCGGCCGGTGTCAATGCTTTCCTGCACCGACCCAACAACAAGCTGAACACGTAATTCTTCCACCAGCCAGTCGCGGTACTCCATGGTTTCGGGGAAATTGTGGCCGGTGTCAATGTGTACCAATGGAAAGGGTATGCGTGCCGGATAAAATGCTTTACGCGATAGATAGGCAAGCACAATCGAATCCTTACCTCCCGAAAACAGCAGGGCCGGCCGTTCAAACTGGGCCACCACCTCGCGAATAACATAGATGGCCTCTGCTTCAAGTTCCTGCAAATGACTTAAATAATACTGACTCATCGGATTGCCGAATGTTAGGTTGACGATTGCTGATTACTTATCCTTGGAAGCACAACACCCCACAACAACTCCAGTGACGCTTCAACCGACAACTCGTTGGTTCTTAACACAACAGCGGGGTTTTCGGGCGCTTCATAAGGTGAATCAATGCCGGTAAAGTTCTTTATCTCCCCTGCCCTGGCCTTCCGGTATAGTCCTTTTACATCGCGCGCTTCGCAAACATCAAGCGGGGCATCCACAAACACGTCAATGTAATTTTCTGGTCCGACAATATTCCTGACCAGTTCCCGATCGGCCCGGAATGGCGATATGAATGCCGAAAGCACAATAATCCCTGCATCCAAAAACAGTTTACTCACCTCACCTATCCTTCGGATGTTCTCCTTCCGGCCGGATTCATCAAAAGCCAGGTCGTTGTTCAGCCCGGTGCGGATGGTATCGCCATCGAGCAGGTAGGTTTTAAACCCCTTTGCATAAAGCCGGGCTTCCAACTGCACCGCCAGGGTTGACTTACCCGAACCCGACAACCCTGTAAACCAGATCAGGCGCGAACGCTGCTGCAACAATTCTTCACGCTGGTGCCGGGTTACCTGCGGGGATATGGGGAAGAGGTTCATTTCGTTGTTAGTTGTTCCTCAATCTACAATTGTCAATTCTACAATCCGTAATACCATGCTATAAAACAAATGCAAATAGCCGAGTAAATAATGGTTAGCGGAGTTCCCACCCGTACAAAATCTCTGAACCGGTAACCGCCCGGCCCGTACACCATCAGGTTGGTTTGGTAGCCGATGGGAGTGATAAAATCTCCGGAAGCCGCAAAGGCGATGGCAATAAAAAATGGCATTGACGATACCGCCAGTTGTTCCGATACCGACATGGCAATCGGGAACATGATAGAAACCGCAGCCGGATTGGTAACCAAAGCCGTAACGAGGGTGGTAACCACAAACAATGCTGCCAGCGCACCGATACTACCCAGCGATTTACTGATGGCAATCAACCCGGTTGCGGCTACGTGCGCAGCGCCTGATTTTTCGAGCGCGATGCCGATGGCCAGCGAGCAGACCAGCACCATCAGCAGGTTGAAATCGAGGTTGCGGGTAATCTGGTCGAGATTCAGAATTTTAAACAGGATCATTGCAATAAGAATAATCAGGCACGCGGTGAACAGCGGCAATACTCCGGTTATACCGGCAATGAGCAACGCAGCGCTGCCCACCCCCACCCCTAACCGAAGTGCAGAACGACCCGGCTCCACTTTTCGCGGAGCAGAAACATAAAACAAATCTTTTTCATCAGGGGCGGTACGCTCATGGTTGCCGGAAAGCAGCAACAGAAAATCGCCACCCGAAAGCTGGCGTTCGCCAATTCGGCCCGATACCCGCCTGCCATCGCGGTGAATGGCCACAATTGATGCATTGAACCTCTTGCGGAAGTCGGAGTCTTTAATGCGCATGCCGATGAGCGTTGAACTGGCCGGGATAACCGCCTCCACGAAATTGAATTGTTCCTGGTCGGGTACGCCCTGATGGGCAATCTGCAACCCGTTATCATGACGGATAAGGTTATAAATTGACTGCGTATTGCCCGAAAAAAATAAGGAGTCGCCTGCCTCCAGCACTTCATCAGGAGAAACGGGAGAAATAATTTCATCCCTGCGAATGATCTCAACCAAAAACAGATCTTTGAGGTTGCGCAACCCTGCTTCTTTTATCGTTTTGCCGGTTAGCGATGAGCCGTCATACACTTCTGCTTCAACGATGTACTCCTTAAGGTTTTGCCGTACATCGTTCAGCGTGCGGGTATGGTCGGGCAACAACCGGTAACCGAAAAAATAGAGGTAGCTGATGCCGGCTAAGGTGACAATTAATCCGAGGAACAAAAAATCCTTATAGCCCGGCAACGGCAGGTTGTATTCGGCTATAAGGCCGAGCAGCACCAGGTTTGTGGAGGTGCCAATAACAGTAATCATGCCCCCGAGAATGGTGGCATACGATAAGGGGATCAGCACCTTCGAAGCCGGTGTACCCGTGCGCTCAGCCCAGTCTTTTACATAGGGAATAAAAAAAGCCACGATGGGCGTGTTGTTAAGAAACGCAGAGATAGATGCTGACAGCACCATCAGTTTCAGCACGAAAGCCCGTGGCCGTTGCGTGGGCGCAAACACGGTGGTGAACCAGTTGCCGCCAAATACCGACCGGATGCCGGCCGTGATGAGGATAAGCAGAAAAATAACGATGATCTGCTGGTTGCTTAGCCCGCGGAGTAACTCCTGGGGCGACAATACGCCCGCCACCAAGAAGAGCAGTACGGCAATGAAAAACGAAAGCGCAGGATTAAACCATTCGCGGTACAGGGCTACAATCAGCACCCCCACCACGGCCAGCACATAGCCCTGAAGAAAGGTTAACTCCACTAAATTGGTAGATTTTAAAGTCAAATATAGAAAAAAGACGCAAGACACAAGACTTAAGACGCAAGACCAAAGGCTAAAAAATGAAAACCGCTTAAAGGGCTTTGTTAAGATCCCAGAATTTTTTGAGGGTGGTTACGAATTCCTCCATCTGGTTTAGTGGAATCATGTTCGGGCCATCGCTCAATGCCTTATCGGGATTGGGGTGCGTTTCGATGAAAAAACCGTCAACGCCTGTTGCCGCGGCAGCGCGTGCCAGGAACGGGGCAAACTCGCGCTGCCCGCCCGATGAACCTCCTTTGCCTCCGGGTTGTTGCACGGAGTGGGTAACATCAAACACCACCGGAGTAAACTGGCGCATGATGGGCAGCGACCGCATATCCACCACCAGGGTGTGGTAGCCAAAACTGGCGCCCCGCTCGGTAAGAAATACATTGTTGTTTCCTTCACCGCGCACCTTCTCCACGGCATACTTCATGTCTTCGGGTGCCATAAACTGCCCCTTTTTTATTTTCACTGCCTTGCCGGTTTGTGCGGCAGCCTTAAGCAAGTCGGTTTGGCGGCATAGAAAGGCCGGTATCTGCAGCACGTCAACTACCGAGGCCACCTCAGCGCATTGGTAAGACTCGTGCACATCGGTAACTACCGGCACACCCAAATCCCTTTTCACCATAGCCAGAATTTCCAGCCCCATATCCACCGAAGGGCCGCGGTAGGAGCTGCCCGAAGTGCGGTTGGCTTTGTCGAACGAGGCCTTGAACACGTAATCAATACCCAACCTTTCGCAGATGGCTTTTACGGTCGAACCGGTTTCCATGCAGATGTCGTAACTCTCCGCGGCACAAGGGCCGGCAAAGAGCACCAGGCGATCAGCGCCCAGGGTAACCCGATCGGTAATTGAAACAGGCTGCTTAAATGTTTCCATGGGTTATTCAACCATTTTTTTTAACAATCCACTTGCTGCCAATACCAGGTCGGCTACTTCGCGCAACACGCCCTGCCCTCCGCTGGCAAAGGTTACCAAATCCACCCGGTTGTGCAGGTAAACTATGGCATCCTTCGGACAAATGGTAAATCCCACTTTTTTAAATACGGGCAAGTCGTTAATGTCATCGCCAATAAAGGCTACATGCCGGGGCTTAAGGTTATAGTGGGCCATCAGCTTTTCGCACGTAGTACCTTTATCCATAATGCCCTGGTGGCAGAAGTCGAGCTGTAATTCGGTGCAGCGCCTGGAAACGGCCAGGCTCTCTCGGCCCGAGATGATGCCAACAATAATGCCTGCTTTTTTGAGGTGACTGATAATGAGGCCGTCTTTCACGTTGAAGGCCTTGATTTCGTGTCCGGTATCGTCATAAACAATTTTACCATCGGTAAGCACGCCATCCACATCAAAGAAGATGGCCTTAATGTGCGAGGCCTTTTTTACCTGGGCTTTGGTGTAGCGATCGAGAATCTGTTTCAACTCAACTCAGAATGAAATGGAAGTATGTCGGGGTGGCCAGATTCGAACTGACGATCTCTTGGTCCCAAACCAAGCGCGATACCGGGCTTCGCTACACCCCGAAAAACCAAAGAAGGCGCAAAACTAACCGTAATAATTGATTCACCAAGTGATCCGGCAGGGACTCGAACCCCGAACCGTCAGCTTAGAAGGCTGATGCTCTATCCAGTTGAGCTACCGGACCAATAATATAAAAGCCCTGCTTCCCAACAGGGCCACGCGGAGAAGGGGGGATTCGAACCCCCGGTACGGTGTTACCCGTACGACAGTTTAGCAAACTGCTGGTTTAAGCCTCTCACCCACCTCTCCGTAAGTAAAAATGCCTACCGTGTGCAAATATAGGTTATCGGCTATAACTGACGAAATTCCGGCAGTAAACTTACTGCAGCCCACACATCCGGATGGATCCCTTACGCTAAGCTGTTGCCCCGCAACCGCGTTAATTGTTACTTGCA
>CAYNIH010000177.1:0-4258 GCA_964397115.1 uncultured Roseivirgaceae bacterium
GTTGTCGAGGACCCTGTAACGGTAGTCAAAAATACGATTTAGCTCGCCCGCAACAAATAGCCGGTTGGCCAGGCGGCCGATTAATCCAAATGGGATGGCATAGTTTACCTCATCGGTCATTTCAATGCCTCCGGGTACTTCCCTGAAATGGTGCTGGTGGTGCCACAGGGCATATGGCCCAAAGCGCTGTTCATCAACAAAATAAAACGGTTCTTCAACGTGGGTGATTTCCGTCATCCAGTTCATCGGTATGCCGGGCAGGCCATACACGATATACCGGATAATTTGGCCCGGATACATTTTCGGTCCGCCCGACATGTACACGATTTTGAATCCCATGTGTTCTGGGGTGATTTTGGAGAGATTGGCCGGATTGGAGAAAAAATTCCAAGCTTCTTCAAGGGCGATGGGTAGAAACTGTGTTCGTTTCAGGTTATAGATTTTCATACCACGTTAAACAATTAATACCGTACTATGTTCCTAATCATTCCGGGAAAGATCAGCCCGTGAAAGGGTAGCACGGAATACCAGTAGATTCTTCCCCATAGGCCAAGGGGGCGAAAGGTGGCCGTTTGAATTAACGTGTTCTCCTGAATTTTAAACTCCAACCAGGCTTCACCGGGAAGTTTCATTTCGGCATACAGCAACAGCCTGCCATTGCGCTTGTCGGCCAGTAGTACGCGCCAGAAGTCGAGGGCATCACCCGCTTTCAGATCAGTTGCATTTCTGCGACCCCGCCTTAACCCGACACCGCCAAAAAGTTTATCCATGAAGCCGCGAATGCCCCACATCCAGTTGCCGTAATACCAACCCCGGTCGCCACCGATACGCCAGATGTTTTCAATGATTTCTTCTTTGGGCCGCGTAAAGGTAATGGTTCGTTTGTCGGTAAGGCAGCCAAACGTGGGTACTTCAATGTAGTTTAAAAAGTTCTGGTCAATCGCATCGGTGGGTACGGCATCTTTCCAACTGGAGATTACCATGCGCTGCTGAATGCGGTCGAGGGTTAACTTAATGGTTTCTTCAAAGTTCAGCAGTTGAGCTGGAACGATTTGCTGTATCCGGTTATCAGAACAAATCACTTCGTTCTTCAGGCTGCTCACCAGGCTTTTTGCGAGGGTAAATGATGTAGAGGTAACAAAATACAACCAAAGCGATGAAAGCCTGGGCGAAAGTACCGGTACGGGAATTATCCAGCGTTTCAATCCGCGCACACGTGCATAGCCCAGCAGCATTTCTTTATAAGTAAGTATATCCGGCCCTCCAATGTCAAAGGATTGATTGTAGGTTTTTTCTTTCAGCATTACTCCAATGAGGTATTCAATAACATTGCGGATGCCGATGGGCTGGCATCGGCTCTTTAACCATTTTGGAGCAATCATAACAGGAAGTTTTTCCACCAGGTCGCGGATAATTTCAAACGAGGCGCTTCCGGACCCGATAATAATGGCTGCGCGCAAAACCGTTAAGTTGGCGGTGGATTGTCCGAGAATGTCTTCTACATTTTTCCTCGAGCTAAGATGTTTTGAAAGAAATGGGTCATTGACAATGCCGCTGAGGTAGATGATCTGCCTTGCGGTACTGCGGTTGATATAATCGCGGAAAGATTCAGCAGATTTTTGTTCGAGAGCAAGGAAATCTTCCGATGTGCTCATGGAGTGTACCAGGTAGTAAGCCAGGTCAATTTCCTTAGGAAGAGTGGTTAAGGTTTCCGGTTTGTTCAGGTCGGCTTGCACCACCGACAGGTTTTTCTGGTGCGCTTCGGTGAAGTCTTCAAAATCGAACCTTCGCTTATCGCGCACCAGGCAGATCACCTGATGACCTTGTTCAAGCAGAACGGGTAATAGTCGCCTGCCTATGTAACCGGTGGATCCGGTGAGTAGAATGGTGAGAGGTTTCATGAGAGTGACAAGCTTAACAGATTTCTTTCACATTGTTTCCAGTATCTGGTAAAGGATCCGGTAGGATGAGGTATTTCCGGAAACATCCACGCTTGGGAATCTTTTACACCAGGATAGTGGCGGGCAGTGGGATGTTCTTTGCTGATGATGTGCGGAAATTGCTTCACGTCAGGAAAATCGTGAATTTCTCCGCAGTAAAGTTGTATCCCGCTGATTTCTTTTGCCAGAGCAAGAATCCAATCCATCACCTTGGCAGAAACAGGAAATTGGCTGAAGTGGGAGGGTTCCAGCACAAGTACGCGGTTAACCGCTTCGGATTGCCGCCAGCGTGGATCAAGGGTGTACGAATTGTACAACAGCAAGGGCTTGGAATAATCGAGTTGTAAAGGAGGCTGTGACGGAAGTGTAGTAATTAACTCCGGTGAGATCATTTCCGAAAGTACATCAGGACAATCCATCGCCATTACGTGTTTATAGGAATGATCGAGAAAGGTTCCGGTCTGATTCGTTCCGCAATAGGTATTGATGTTCGCCTGGTTGCAGTAATATTTTTTGGTGCTGAAGGTACCCGCCACCCATTGCCAGCTTAAGGCATTGCTGGCCAAATCGCCATCGAGAAGGTGGTAGTACATCCATTTGGCAGGATACCACCAGTGTGCCTTTCCCATATTGGTTACGATTGAAGCAACGTACATCCGGATGTGGTTATGCATGTAGCCGTTTAAATACAACAATCGGATCCCACGGTCAATCGCGTTAATACCGGTTGATGCTTCGTAAATCGAACGGATCATAAAATGATCCCTAACCGGGTGTTGGGCTTGTTTGAAGTCTGTGAAAATTTTATCCCCATAGACGTGCCAGATGCGCTGAAAATATTCGCGCCAGCACAGTTCATAAATAAATGTTCTGGCCTCATCTACAGTAGTTCTGGCGAGAATGCGGTTTAGAATATAAGGCAAGCTTATTACTCCACGGCTGATGTAGGGTGACAAGCGCGATACACTTCCTTTCAGATAATTACGCGTTTGCGCATAATCTCCCAGATCCAGTGTATCAATGCGGTTATTGATCGCTTCCAGGGATGTTGGGAATGCGCTCATGCCGAAATGATTTTCTTTTGCTTCAGGTACTCCAGCGTCAGGGGAGGGCCTTCATTAAGATTCTTGTAGGCCTTCACATCGCACAGTGCGCAGAAATGATCGCCACCGTCAAACCACTCCCGAACGATTAGATGAACAAAGGCCAGCGCATTTTCGAGAACGGGAAATTCCTGGTAAAAGAAAATACCTTCTTTAATGCGCGTGAGTTTGTTGATTTTGCTTCCGCTTTTCTTTCCAAGCAGGTTCACCAACGTGTACTGCGACCGGGTGAGGAACTGCAATACAAATTGCGGGTTTTGCTGTACCAGTTCCAGCGTTTGGGTGTTTTTATAAATCGCCACGATGTAGCGCTTGGGTTTCATTGATACGGGGGTGGCATAGGAGCAGATGTTCATATTGACCACTCCCTTTGCTGCGCTTGAGATGCTGTACACGGGCTGATCCACCCTGTTCCATGGTTTTTTCCTTAAGCTCATGCATCCAATGATTTTAAAAACGAATCGGCTGTGGCAAGCAAGTACTTTTTACGATCAGCATCCATTTTCCCCAGTTGGTTCACCACCATGCTCATGCGAGGATTTTTGCTGAATTGCTTTTGGTGTTTATCGATGAAACGCCAGTACAATCCGTCCCATACGGTGCTCCATTCACCTATTTTGTAATGGCTCATTTTCAGGATGTAATTGGAAGAACTGATATAGGGTTTGGTGGCCATCAGGCCCCCGTCCGCATACTGACTCATGCCGTACACGTTCGGCACCATTACCCAATCGTACGCATCAATGTACAGTTCCATAAACCACCGGTATATTTCATCCGGATTAAACTCGCACAGGAGCATGATGTTGCCCAGCACCATTAACCGTTCGATGTGATTGGAATAACCGGTTTGCAGCAATCGTCTGATGATATTATCCACCGGAACAATACCGGTAGTACCGGTATAAAACGAAGCCGGAATATTACGAGTATGCTTAAAGTAATTTGTGGTGCGTTCTTTTACACCTTCGCGGATATACACGGCACGGATGAATTCGCGCCAGCCCAGCACCTGGCGGATAAACCCTTCGGCTGAATTGATAGGAACATCGTGTTGATGGAGAAAGGCTACCGCTTTTTTCAGAATTTGTTCCGGTGTCAGTAATCCAATGTTCAATGCCGGAGTAAGGAGGGAATGAAATAAGATGGATTGTTCCGCATCAATGGCATCCTGGTAAATACCGTAATGTTGAAACCGGTGGTGAAGAAAATCAT
>CAYNIH010000177.1:4268-5603 GCA_964397115.1 uncultured Roseivirgaceae bacterium
AAAAGGTGATGCACTGCCGGGATTTGTGCCGAAGGTGTGATTAACATAATGAACTGCTTCTGTGACAAACGTGTTGACGGGTAGCGAAAGCAGTTTAGGTGGTGTTATACCTTTAGGAAGTTTCGATCGGTTCAATACATCATAAGTCCACAATCCGCCCAATGGCTTGTCATCTTCCAGCAGGATGTTGTGTTGTTTCCGCAGATCAATGTAAAACTCAGTCTGGAAGTAGCGTTTCTTTTTGGCGAAGTAGGTGGATATAAATTCCTCCGTGCAGAGAAAGTTGGGTGATGAGTACCGGGTCAGTTTAATACTTGATTGCCTGGTTAATCGAATCAATCTTCGCTCAAGCAGGTAATCAACGGTATCGGTGCAGTGTATTTCTTTTAAACCTTTTTCAGATAATTCTTTCAGCAGCGACTGAAGAGTGTGCTCTTGATGCTCCACATAATGCACTGTATATTCTTTATGCGAAAGATAGTTCGCATAGGCTTTCATGGAGGCGCGGTGGAGGATCAGTTTTTGTTTGTGGAAAGTATACTGCCCGAAGTAGAGGTCATCTTCCAGCAAGTAGACCGGGCGATTTTTCTTCAGTACCGGATTGTCTGTATATAACTGATGCGGAAAGATCAGGGAAGCTTCCATCCTCAAACTAAACACAGCAGCCGGGGAATTGTTGATCTGAACTTATCGTTTGCGCCTGCAGGTGTCACTGCAGTATTTTACCCCGTCCCAGTTCTTTTCCCATTTTTTACGCCAGGCAAATGGCCGGTTGCACACCGGGCAAATCTTTTCTGGTAAGTCGGACTTTTTTACACCGCGCATGGACATTACTCGTTTACCGCTTTTTTATAGACACGAAGAGCCCTTCCCCGTGCAAAGGCATGGTCAACAATGGGCTTCGGATAGGCTGCTGTTCCGTATTCGGGCACCCACTTTTTGATATACTTATATTCCGGATCAAATTTTTCGGTTTGCAGTTGCGGATTAAAGACCCGGAAGTAAGGTGCCGCATCACACCCTGAACCGGCTGCCCATTGCCAGCCTCCGTTGTTAGCGGCCATATCATAGTCAAGGAGTTTTTTGGCAAAGTACGCTTCGCCCCACCGCCAGTCGATAAGCAGGTGCTTGCTCAGGAAGCTGGCCACGATCATGCGAACACGGTTATGCATAAAACCTGTTGTATTCAGTTCACGCATTCCGGCATCCACAATGGGGTATCCGGTTTTACCTTCGCACCACGCTTTGAATTCGTCCGGGTTATTTCGCCATTGTATCTGATCGTATGCTGGCCTGAATGCATTTGTGGCCACGTGAGGGAAATGCCACAAGATC
>CAYNIH010000178.1:0-5583 GCA_964397115.1 uncultured Roseivirgaceae bacterium
AAATGGTGAGTATGGCCCGGTAATGGGTTTCAGTAACCTGTCCTTTTTTAAATCGCAACTGAAAAACCGGCATAGCAAAGATGAGCACATAAGCTACAAATCCTCCGGCTGCCCTTATCGGAATCAGTTCATTTCCCGACAGGTAAACATAGCTAAGCAATTGAACGAGATGAATGCCGTGGGCGACAGCGAAAACGGAGAACGGCCTATCCGACAATAGGCGGTACAGCCGCTGTTCATCGGGTAAGGCCAGAAATACAATGCTGAACAGCAGCAGCGACAGCCTGCCCGAATACCGGGTTACTGCCTGAAGAGCCGGCAGCCACTCGCTGTAACTGATGAGCGCAAAAACGGCAAGCAAAAGTTCAGTAAGCAGTACAGCAATAACGGCTTTTCTGAAGCTCACCCGTATTAAAGTTTAGGGAAGGGGTTTAATCATGATGTTCCGGTACCACACCTTGTCGCCATGATCCTGCAAAGCAATGTGGCCGCGTTTTGCTTTTCCGAATGCAGGCCATTGTTTGAATTTGCTGCCGGCCACCAGCGCATCCCATTCGGGCGTGTGCATGGTAAAACTCACTACGTTGGTTCCATTAAGCCAAAATTGATAAGTGCCCTCATCGGATACAATGCGCACCTGGTTCCATTCACCGGCCGGTTTAACGGTTTCTGTTGAACAGGAGATCAGGTCATACAGATCGCCAGCGCGATGTTTGATGATTTTTGCATCGGGGTGGCAGTCATTATCCAGCACTTGCATTTCGGGCCCGGTAAAATAGGTGTTGGCAAATTCGGGACTTTCCACCACGTTAAACATGATACCGCTGTTGCCGCAGGAGTCAATTTTCCATTCCAGCATCAGGTCAAAATTCTCGAATTCATCAACAGTAATAATATCGCCACGGCCTTCCGGCACGGTATTGTCGAAGTGCAGGGTACCGTTGTCAACCACCCAGGCTGCGCCAACACCATCTTTATTAAAGTTTTTCCATCCAGCAGTGGTTTGGCCGTCAAACAGCAGCCTCCATCCTTCGGCTATTTGCTGCTCCGTTAAGGTGTTGTGGGCAACGGTTTGCTTTTCTGGTTCATCCTGGTTTTTTGCCTGCTCTTGCTTGGAGTTGCAGGCAACCAAAACAACGGCCAACGTAATGCATATAAAATTGTTCATAGTAGTATTGGATTAGCTATACGACTTGTAATTACAGTTTTTTTATTTTGATGCCCCGGTACCATACTTCATTGCCGTGATCCTGCAATGCAATATAGCCCTTATTTGCCGAAGCATATCCCGGAAAGTCCTTCCATTTGCTGGCGTTCCTTCGGGTATTCCAGTCATCTGAAAACAACGTATAATCCAGAACTTTTATCCCGTTAAGCCAGTGTTCAACGTGGTTTCCCTGAACAATAATCCTTCCATCGTTCCACTGCCCGGCCGGATAAACCGTTGTGGTATCGGCAGGGTATAGGCCAAACGCAGCGGCCGATTTGCTTTCGGCCGGCAATTCACCCGGATAACCCGCGTCATCAATTACCTGGTACTCCGGTCCGGAAGCATAGGTGTGGTCATAGTCTTCGGTTACCCTGAACATTACTCCGCTGTTTCCCTGGCCGGAGATTTTCCACTGAAAGACCAGTTCAAAGTCGGCAAATTCATGGGTGGTTATCAGGTCCGACCGTTCATTTACTCCTCCATCCTGAAAGGCTTTGCAATGCAAGGTGCCTTCTGCAACTTCCCACGAAGTATTCGGAAGGTTTTTGAAGATTCGCCAGCTGTTAAGGGTTTTACCATCGAAGAGCAGCATCCATCCTTCATTTCTTTCCTTGGCTGTCAGTTGGTTGTAGGCATCGGCAGGCAGTTTGGATTGCCTTTTGATATCGCAGGATTGGAATGCCCCTGCAATGAACAGTAAAACAATGATTCGCATGTTCAGAAAATTTTTCCCGGGTTCAATATGCCATTTGGGTCAAATACTTTTTTAATGCCGCGCATCAGTTCAAGGTTTGTTTCGCTGAGCGCAAGGGACATATAGGGGCGTTTGGCAATGCCGATACCGTGTTCGCCCGATAGGGTGCCGCCAAGGCTCACCGTCAGTTTAAAAATTTCGCCAATGCCTTCAGGAATTTTGGTCTCCCAGTCGTGATCACTGATTTGTTCTTTCAGCACATTAACGTGCAGGTTACCGTCACCCAAATGTCCGAAACACACTGTATTGAACCCGTAGCGTCTTCCGATTTCTTTAATGCCGCTAATCAGCCTGGGCAGGTTGGCGCGTGGCACCACCACGTCTTCGCTTTTTGTTAAAGTGAACCAGTTTACTGCAGGAGAAATGTTTTTTCTTACTTTCCACAACTCATCTTTTTGTGCAGCGCTTTCGGCAAATAAAATTTCACCGGCATCAAATTTTTCTACCACATTCATCACCCGCTCGGCATCGCGCATCAGCACTTCTTCATCGTTGCCGTCCAGTTCGCACAGCAGGTAGGCGTCCATGTTTTCGGGAAAAGGGGTAGTTACCGGGCTGTGAACTACTTTAGCACAATATTCGAGGGTTTGAAGGGCGGCAATACGTTCAAAAAACTCAACGCCCGAAGGTTGGATGCCGGCCGTAAATATGGCTGCAATGGCCCGGCAGGCTTCTTCGTTGGTAGTAAACGGGATGAGCATGAGTACATTTTTTTGCGGATAGCCCCTGAGCTTGAAAACAATTTTTGTAATGATGCCCAGCGTGCCTTCGCTGCCGCACATAAGCTGGGTAAGGTTATAGCCGGTTGAGTTCTTCAGCACGTTGGCGCCCGTCCAGATAACCTCGCCTGTAGGCAAAACTACTTCCAGGTTTAGAACATAATCGCGGGTTACACCATACTTTACCGCTTTCGGTCCGCCTGAATTTTGTGCCAGGTTTCCGCCCAGAAAGCACGAACCTTTGCTGGCCGGATCGGGCGGGTAAAACAACCCTTTTTCTTTAACGGCATTTTGAAAAACTTCGGTGATCACCCCGGGTTCAACCGTAGCCTGCAGGTTCAACTCGTCAATTTGGAGGATTTTATTGAAGCGTTCCATGGACAAGACAATACCGCGGTGAGTAGGCAGGGCCGACCCGGCCAGCCCGGTGCCGGCTCCGCGCGCGGTTACCGGAATACAATGGGCATTACACATTTGCATAATTTGGCTAACCTCACCGGTTGTTCCTGGCCTGAGTACCATGGCCGGTAAAAACGAATAGTCTTCCGTTTTATCGTGCGCATAGTCAAGGCGCTTTTCTTCATCAAGAATTACATTTTCCCTGCCCACAATGGCCTCAAATTGGCTTACGATATCAGCACTAACTTCCTTAAATGCCATGCAACGTGTATATTTACAGTACGATTTTTTAAACTTAGTAAGGATGCTATTTTTTAACCTCAAAGGTAAGCAACCTTTTTACTTACTCTTTCTGTCAGCCTTGCTGTTTTTAGTTTCCTGTGCTTCGCACAAGGCCAGGGTTAAGGAAGAAAAAGTTGAAAAAGTAATTAGCGCTGCGCGCAGCTATTTGGGCACCCCGTACAAATATGGGGGAACCACCCGTGCCGGCATGGATTGCAGTGGCCTGCTGCTGAATGCCTTCCGGTCTATTAATATGGAATTACCCCGCACTTCGGAGGCCCAAAGCAAAGTGGGCAAGGAGGTTAAATTGAAGGAAATTGAGCCGGGCGACCTGGTATTTTTTGCCACCGGCAAAAAAAAGCGGGAGATAACGCACGTGGGATTAGTTACCGACAAAAAGTCAAAGGAGAACGTAAAGTTCGTTCATGCCTCGACCACATTGGGGGTGGTAGAAACCAACATCTATTCCGAGTATTACATCAAACGCTTCAGGCTGGCCCGCAGGGTGATTGAGTAGTTAACTGTATGCGTGCGGGTTAATGGAAGTTTTGTACTTTCACCCGTTTCATAACCGATCAAAAAAATGGCTACAGCACCATCTCATTCGCGGAGAGCATTTCTGAGGCTGTCGACTTTTTCGGCAGGATTTTTTTCCGTTAAAAGACTTGTGTCCGGTTCAAAACACGGGGTTAAACCCATTGTGGTTTCTACCTGGCGAAACATTGATGCCAACAAGGCAGCCTGGAGTGTGCTTAGCGCCAACGGCCGTGCCCTCGATGCCGTTGAACAAGGGGCGCGCATTCCGGAAGCCAACCCGAAAGACACCTCGGTTGGCTATGGCGGTTTACCCGACCGGGAAGGCCTGGTTACGCTCGATGCGTGCATCATGGATGAAAAAAGCAATTGCGGATCGGTGGCTTTTGTTCAGGGTTTTAAGCACCCGGTGTCCATTGCACGAAGGGTAATGGAAAAGACTCCGCACGTCATGCTGGTAGGCACAGGCGCTGAGCAGTTTGCGTTGAGCCAGGGATTTAAAAAAGAAAACCTGTTAACAAAGGAATCGGAAAAAGCCTGGAAGGAGTGGCTGAAGAAGTCAGAATACAAACCATACCACAACCCGGGCCAGCACGATACCATCGGTATATTGGCGCTCGATGGCAATGGAAACCTTTCAGGTGCCTGCACCACCAGCGGCATGGCCTTTAAAATGCACGGTCGCGTTGGCGATTCGCCCATAATTGGCGCAGGCTTGTATGTGGATGGTGAAGTTGGAGCGGCTACCGCCACCGGGGTGGGAGAGGAAATGATCCGCATCGCGGGCAGTCACACCATCGTGGAATTAATGCGCAAGGGTCACTCCCCGCAACAAGCGTGTGAAGAGGCCATCAAGCGACTCATCCGAAAGCGCGGTGAAGAGAAAGCCAAAGAACTGAGTGTGGCGTTTCTGGCGTTGAGTATTACCGGTGAGGTGGGCGCGTATTCAACTAATAATGTTTTTGAATACACCGTGAGTTCTCCTGACCATTTTCACGAAGTAATCCGATCATCAAGTTATTTCAACTAACGGTGGCGGTCCGGATTGAAGTTGCGGTGTTTAACATTGAGTCGGCCATGCACGCACAGAAGGGCGGTGCCGACCGGGTAGAACTGTGCGATAATCCGGCCGAAGGTGGAACTACGCCATCATTCGGTACTTTGGAAATTGTGCGCCAGGCATTGAGCATAGATGTGTACGCCATGATTCGCCCGCGCGGTGGTGATTTTGTTTATTCGGCTTACGAGTACCATGCCATGAAGCGCGATATTGAAATGTGCAAGCGGGCCAGCATGGATGGCGTGGTGCTTGGCATACTGAAACCCGATGGAACGATAGATAAAGAACGGTGCCGCAAACTGATTGAAGCCGCCCGGCCGATGAAGGTAAACTGCCACCGGGCGTTTGATTTTACCCGCGATGCCTTTGAGGCCCTTGATAATTGCCGGGAAGTGGGCTTTGACCGCATCCTTACTTCCGGCAGAATGCCCACGGCAGCGGAAGGTGCCGATTTAATAAAGGAGTTGATAAAGCGAGCGGCCGGCACGGTGTCGGTTATGGCAGGTGTGGGCATTAACCCCAACAACGTGTTAGAAATAGTTAGCCGAACAGGGGTTGATGAAATCCATCTTTCAGCGCGCACGTACCAGCCATCACAATTTAAACGCTATAACCCCCTGATTAG
>CAYNIH010000179.1:0-5556 GCA_964397115.1 uncultured Roseivirgaceae bacterium
TTATCATTGTAATTTCCATGACTTTCTTGCAACAAATGTAACACGCCTACAAGTTCCCTTCCGCATTCTTAATCGGGCACGAACTGTAGTCGTAACCGCGATTGAACTGTACAAAAGCGATCAAACTTGTTCAAATCCGTACAGGACAGGTGGGTAATTTAGCGAATTTGAACTAAAAACAGATTTTCCTAGCCTTGGCACATGGTTGGCAAAAGGAAGAAGCAATGCGGCAAAGGTTTTCATATAAAGAAATTTCAATCGTACTGGGGATTCTGGTTGCCCTTGCCATCCTTACCATCACCTGGTTAAACCCAGCCACCACCCAATCTTCAGACGGCAGCCTAAATACCAAACCAGACCTGCCAGCTCCGGCCGGCACGGTCATCATCGAAAAATTAATTCATACCGTTCATTCATTCCGGTAGGCATAGTAGTGCAATACCGTTTCAATGGCCTTCCGGATCGCCCGGTTAATTGGGTAGAAATTGCGGGCCAGTTCCATATCAATTGCAAGAAGTTGCATGTAGTACCGGTTCATAACGGGTATATCGAGCTGGCCAGTTTCAACCAGAGAGCGGGTGCGGGCATACGGCTCCTGCTCCTTAATTACCGTACAGGTAACCAGTTCGGGTTTTCCGTATTTCGTGGTACGAGCCGAATAACCGAATAACCGGCAGATTAAACCCCGGTGAACGTAGTTGCTGCAAAGACCCTGACCCGCCTGGGTAGGGTTAAGAATATGGCACACCGCTGCCTCAATATCCTTTTCAAGCCAGGCATCGGCAAACCCGGCTTTATGGAGGTAATGGGCGAACGGCAAAAATTCAAGCACGGTAGCCTCTATATCGGGCTTAACACAACATTTACCGCATCCTGCCGGGCAATGCAGGCCGGTACGACTTTGAAAAACAGAAATTTCTTTATCGAGCTTGCCGAATAGATTTGTTACGGCCGTTACTTTTTCGTCCAGTGTCATGAGCAGCTACAATATTGAAGAAATTTTAAGTAACTTTTGTACATAAATTCTGCTGTACTTTTTTTCTTCATTTTCACCAGCATCGCCTGCACATGGCCCGGGCATGTTAAAATTTATAAATTTGTGCTTTAAGCGGGAGTAGCTCAGTTGGTAGAGCGTCGGCTTCCCAAGCCGAAGGTGGCGGGTTCGAGCCCCGTTTCCCGCTCTTGTTTTTGGAAAAAATTTTCTTTGCATGTTGCCTGTTTTTGCAGGCAGGTCTTTACCCCGGTTGCCGCCACGAAGTGGTTATTGAACAGCCGGTATGGGCCGATGAATTCAACTATACCGGCAGTCCCGACTCCAGTAAATGGGCCTATGATCTGGGTGACGGTTGCCCCACTGTCTGCGGCTGGGGAAATAATGAATTGCAGTTTTATACTTCAGAAAATAAAAACGTGCGGATAGAAAATGGTAGGCTTATCATTGAAGCTCATCACCAGGCTAAAGGAGGCAAAGCGTACACATCCGCCCGGGTTGTTTCGCGCAATAAAGGCGATTGGCTGTACGGACGAATTGAAGTGCGCGCTAAACTGCCGAAAGGCAAAGGCACCTGGCCGGCTATCTGGATGCTCCCTACAGATTGGTCGTATGGTGGTTGGCCGGTCAGCGGGGAAATTGATATTATGGAGCATGTGGGGTACAATCCTGGAGTTATCCATGGCACCATCCACACGGAGAAGTACAACCATCTTAAACAAACACAAAAAGAAGGCACGGTTAACGTGCCCGATTGGGAGAATGAATTCCATGTGTATGCCATTGATTGGAGAGAAAACAAGATTGATTTTTTTGTAGATGACAAACTTTACCACACGGTTATTCGGGATCCGGCCGATGACCACTCCGGGTGGCCGTTTGACAAACGCTTTCATTTAATCATGAACATTGCCGTAGGCGGCAACTGGGGCGGCATGCACGGTATTGACGATTCAATTTGGCCGCAGCGGATGGAAATTGATTATGTACGGGTTTACCGTTAACAACGGGCACCTTAGGCGCTCCTTACTTCCATTATCCGGTTCCGGTAGTCCTGCAACTCACGCGAAAGCTTTATCTGGCGTTCTACCGCAGCATGACGGTACTGGTCAAACTCCGCATATAAATCATCATATAATTTACGGGCTTCCCGACAGGCGTTGTAGTTTCCCTTGCCCATTACCAGGAGCGCCACTATGCCGGCCAGCAAAATAACCGTGATGACCGATGCCATAGTTATGAAGGTTGATTTCTCAAAATCTCTTCCCAAAAAGGTAATGTGTACACCATCATAAATTAATTTATCATTGGCTGCTGCTTTATCTGCCAAGGCAGATTCCAACGCTTTAATTTTACCTTGTAACGCTGCATGGGTAACCTTACCTTCGGCCAAAGCGGCCTTTTCGTATTTCAGCGAATCGGCAACTGCCCGCCAAAGCCGGTCAACTTCATACACTTTAACCATACGGTATCCTTCAATCACTTCGGCATTAGCCACCAGGCCCTGGTATTGTTGCTGCAGGTCAGGGCCATTGATTTTTGGGGAATCGTTACCATACGCCACAACTCCAATAGCCAACATAGCCAGAAAAAGGGGAGTAACATTCATAAGCTTGCGTCAGTTGAAATGAGTGTTTAATAAAAGCAGCCAACCTTTATTTAAAAAGAAAATCAGGATAATCAACCAAATGGTACGCCAAGCGATTGATTTGAAGCGATGAAAAATCTACTAAGGAAGGATTTTATCCGGCCTTGAGCAAATTTCCTTGGTGGGGGTTACATGGTGGGCACGATAAAACTGCTAATCTTTACGATTGGTAAAATAACCCTGACCAACGGATGAAAATCGGTCTTATCTCCGATACGCACGGATACCTTGACCCCAGGGTGACGGAGCATTTCGCATTCTGCGATGAGATTTGGCATGCCGGTGACATCGGCAGCTTGGCCATTATTGAAGCACTTCGGGCTATCTGTCCGGTACGGGCCGTGTACGGAAATATTGATGACCGGACGGTCAGCGATTCATTACCGGATACCCTGCGGTTTGCCTGCGAAGGGCTATCGGTGTATATGACTCACATCGGGGGTTCACCTCCTCGGTATCATCCGGAAATAAGGAAGCAATTAAAGTCCGTGCGACCCGATGTTTTTGTATGCGGCCATTCACACCTTCTTAAAATCATGCGTGACCCTAACCTGAACAACATGTTATTTTTAAACCCAGGAGCTGCCGGAAATCAGGGGTTTCACGCCATCCGAACCATCGTACGGTTTGACGTTAAGGCAAAAGCCATCACCAACATGGAAGTTATTGAATTGGGAAAACGCGGTGCACTGTAACCACTAACTAAACGTACTGGTTAAGCATAACCGGCATTACCAGCATCAGGATATCTTCATTCTTATCCTTTTCCGAAGGAAGGATAACCCCCGCTTTATTTGGCGCTGACATGGTAAGCACCACCTGGGCTGCGTCAAGGTTGGTGAGCATCTCCATCAGGAATTTTGCATTAAACCCGATTTCAATATCCTCCCCTTCATGCTCACACGACAGCCGTTCGCTCGCTTCATTGGAGAAATCGAGATCTTCGGCTGATATGTGGAGTTCACTGCCGGTGATTTTTAACCGAACCTGGTGAGTGGTCTTATTGGCATAAATGGCAATACGCCTTAACGCGCCAAGCAATTCGGTACGGCCTATTGTCATCTTGATGCTGTTCTGGTTAGGGATAACATTTTCATAGTCCGGAAAACGCTCGTCAATGAGCCGGCAAATCATCCGGATATTGCCAAAGCGGAAAAATGCATTGGATAAATTAAAGTCAACATTCACCACGGTGTTCTCTGCAGGCAGCGTGGCTTTCAGCAAATTGAGTGCTTTACGCGGAACGATGATGGCATTTCCATTATCCGACTTCACATCGGTTCTGCGGTAACGCACCAGGCGGTGGCCATCAGTTGACACAAACGTGGTGTTCTTCTCATTCAGGTTTATGTACACACCCGTCATCGCGGGGCGCAGTTCATCGTTACTGGTGGCAAAAATGGTGTTGTTGATTGCACGCGCCAGCACATCAGAAGACAACTCGGCCGAAAAATCATTGCTTACAGAAGGAACTTTGGGAAAATCTGTAGCATTTTCACCCGAAAGTTTGTAGCGTCCGTTATCAGAATTTATTTCAACGCTATAGGTTGATTCATCGATGGAGAACGTTACCGGCTGCTCGGGCAGGTTTTTCAATGTCTCGAGCAGGATGCGGGCAGGCACGGCAATGTTGCCCTTTTCTTTTGACTCTACCTGCAATTCGGTAATCATGGATGTTTGCAGGTCAGAGGCAGTAACAGTTAACCGGCCTTTATCCAGTTCGAACAAAAAATTCTCAAGAATAGGAACGACCGGGTTGGTAGTAATTACTCCGTTAATGTGGGAGAGCTGCTTGAGCAGGTATGTTGAGTTGACAATAAACTTCATTCCGTTCGTGTGGTTTGTGGTTGTAAGCGGTAAAGTTAGAAAGAAAATAGAATTAAGGAAACGACAGCAGCCCGGGTGGCTACTTCTGTTCAAACCATGACCTGCCTTGCACGAGCGAACTCACTTTTTGCCGGTCGAATACCGCTACGGACTCCGAAGCAGTAAGGCCATAGGCCGTGTCGGATCCCGGACGAACGAACAGAAACAGTGGTATAACCTCTCCGGCCAATGTGGCTACCTGCAGCCTTAGGGCCGGCTGAACGGAGGCCAGACTATCGCGCAGTGTTTTGCTCATCACCAGCCGGCTGGCTTCAAGAAGGGAAACCTGATCAAGAAAGGTATTGAGCCTGGCGGTATCGGTTTTGAGGCCGGTAATGGAAAAAATCTTTCCATCAAAGGAAACTTCAAAATCATCAGCAGGATTGGGAAAACCGGCATTTAACGATTTGAAATTTCGCCAATTGAAATCAAAAATACGTCTATGGAGCCAGTCGGTTTCTTCTGCTTCGAAAATCCCTGAAACATACACCCGGTACCCGGGGATGATTACTGCATAAGGTATTGTCTCATCAGTTCGCATGAAGTAAGCCTGTGTTTTTTGCCGATTGCCCCCGGCAAAAAACGACAGCAGGGTTTGTGGTCCGGCATTTAGTGTAACGCGCACGCCCTGTTGGGTAATAGCCCGGGCAATTGAGTCACGTTCCATTTTGGCAGCAGGCTTGCGGGGCTCGGCCTGCGCCAGGGTGGCCATCAGTACCTGGATCATATCCGGGTCAGCCGGTTTGCTGTTTACTTTCCAGCGGGCTCCGTCAAACGCAACTTCAATCGTATCCTTTTGGCTAATAAGGGTAACCCTGTCAACAACGGTAAGATCATCCACCTTAAACAAATCTTTAACCGGGCTACCGGTATTGCTACGAAAACTGTACACAAGCCAGGTAAGAGCTGCTAAACCGGCAAGTGAAATGACCAGGAGGACGTTCTGTTTACGATACATTACCTGAAGGTTGCGAATTTTTTCTTTCTGAAAATAAACCGGACAATGCCAAAGAACATCAGCAGCACAATGGGGATGGTAAGGTTGGCGGCC
>CAYNIH010000180.1:0-5551 GCA_964397115.1 uncultured Roseivirgaceae bacterium
GGCGAGAATAGATACCGGTTTTCTTCGCGCATGTTAATTATGCGGTTGGTTTGCACATCGTACAGATACAGTTCGATGTTGTTATTGCCGAACAATTCATTGTTCCACAATAATTCTGTATCGTCAGGCCGGCTTACATCGGCATTGAAACGCCATACATAGTCAGGCTGCGGGTTAACGATGTCGGTAGCGAAAGCACCAAGCGGGTGTTCGGGGTGGGAGAAATTTATCTCCACAAAATCGAACAGCGGTGGCGGGTTAAAGTCGTCTGTTTCATCAACATGAACAGCGGCTACCGGGTGCATACCAAATTTGCTCAACTGATTGGTAAGATCGCCCTGCCTTAGGGTAAGGCTCACCTTCCAGTTAGGCTGGCTGATGTCGGTAACAAACTCCGGTTTTTCGCGGCCACCCGAAGTGGTTTGGCCGAAGAAGGGTATGGTGACAGTCTGGTCACCTGTAGCATTAACAAATGCGCCTTGAAAGGGTTCGAGTTGTATAGCGTCCTGCCAACCTGAGCTGCCACTATAAATTTTCAACGTGCCCAATGCACCACCGTTGTTTCCGGTAAAGTCCTTTACATCATCCCAGTTAATGGGCACGGTGTAAGGGTTGCCTATCAGGTTCCATCCATCGCTGAGTTGCATTTGATACAATGATGCCCGGCTGTTGGCAGGTGCGGTTTGAGAGCCCATTTTCAGCACTACTGTATTCCTGTCAGCCGATTGAATGAGGAAATAGCCCCTTGCCCTGTCAACGATATTGAAGTTGGGATACTCGTCATACGCCTGGCTCCCAGCCTCCCATCTAAAAAGACGATACTGTGATTTGTTGGAGGAGCCGAGATCAGTAAACACCTCGGATGGATTTCCTGATAGTGTGTACGGAACGGAGATTATCCGGTAATTGCTTTGCTGGTTACCGTATGACAGCAATGCGGCCGGTATTTTTGCATCAGGATCCACCATCCGTCCGAACAACGTACCGCTGGTGGGATGGCGGGTAACATTGGGTTTGGAGTCAAACGCTTTGAGGTAATACTCCACACCCATATTATCATACTCGGAGGCGTTGAGGGCGTTTACGTCCAGCGTGTAGGTACTTCCTGTGGTGAGCGTCATTTCCGTGGAGTCGTAACTACCGCCACCGGCAATGGGGCGGTGGTACATAAAAACGCGCGGAGTGCTTTCGGGATCGCTTGCGCTAACTGTTAAGTTACTGGAGGTATTTTTTGTTAATGTTAATGAGGGTGTGCCACTGAATTGTGGTGCGTTATTATCCACTACTGTTCCAAACATTAAATCAGCAGCAACCGCTACCCCACCACCATTATCGGTGGAGAATCTTCTGGGCATAACCATCGGCTGGCCGATGGTTCCGAATGAACTGCCCGGCCCGGTTGGGAACGTAGCGCTACCCCCTGAAATAAAAGTCTGGTGGGGTATATTCTGGGCGGAAGCCTTCAGGAGGCTCCCGGCCAAGGCAATGAAGATAAGCATGTACCTTTTCATGGCTCGTACTTACTTAATCATTTCCGATGGTTGCTGTGGTACTAGCGGTGGCCTTTTGCTGCGCCATAACCAGTTTGCGGAGTTCGGCCAGTTCGGCTTTCAAATCCGCCAGCGAAGAATCCTGAGCAGCAATAAGGGCTTGCTGTTCCTGGATGGCTTTGATGAGTACAGGCACAAGTATGGTATAATCAATTCCCTTATATTCAACGGGGAATTGGATTGCTTTACCGTCCTTATCAGTTACTCCCGGGTGAATATTATCCGTAACAACTTCAGGGAAGACTTCTTCTACTTCCTGCGCGATTAAGCCCAACTGCTTTTCTTCAGGAAGTTGCATAAAAGAGTACTCTTTAGTTTTATAGAAAAAAGTAGTCGGTCTTAAGGAAAGAACTTTTTTAAGCACCTCCGGCATGGGTTGGATGTTTGTTTTTAGTCGCTGGTCCGATACATCAGTAAGCGTTCCGGTATAGGCCATATTGCCATTTGCATAGACAGCGTAGCCGGCTTCGGCAGAGGGTGCAAAGCCGTACACGCCATAATTTGTTCCGGCCCCATCGGCAAAACCGTAAACACCGTAATGTGTACCTGTGCCGGAGCCGGATGCGTAGCCATATAAACCAATCCCGCTACTTGTTCCGGAAGCAGTGCCCACAACGGAATATACTCCATAACGATTACCGGATGCTCCACTGGGAGTAATGTTGGAGTTAACGCCATAGACAGTACCCGTATTACCGTTCGGATTAACATCGGTCTCTAGTCCATACAGGGAGACGGTACCGGATAAGGTACCTGTAACATTACAATCAATGCCATACTTGGCTCCTGTACCGGTACCCCCGGTCATGTCTACGGTAATACCGTATTGCGTACCTGTTCCGGTATAATCATGATCGATGCCCAGTGAACGAGCCGGGACACTGCTATTGATGGTTAACTGGCTGGCAGGTGTAGTGCTGTTAATACCGATGTACCCTGAAGGGCTGATTACAAACCGGTAGGCACTAGAAGTGTTATCCCAGATACCAAATGATCCGGATCCCATGCTGGCCCCGGTTCCCGTTGAACCAATGATATCGTACGTGCGGTTTCCTGCATCGGGTGAAGTGAAGCGGAGGGTTGCGCCTGCAGAACCGGCATTTGCGGAAAGCAATAAGGGATTCACGGCCCAATCTGCTCCGGCAAGGTGCAGTCCGCTCCCGGGGGTTGCAGTGCCAATGCCTAAGCGATTGTTGGTATTATCCCAAAACAAATTTGCACTGGAAGAAAGTGAGCTAGTGCCCGACCAAAAAGTTACTCTTCCATTGCTTCCGCTTCCACTTAAAGGTGAAACTGCGCTCTTCAATTCCCACTGAGGGTTACCTGTTGCATCGGTGGTTAGCACCTTGTTGGCATCGCCTGCACCTGCCGTTCCGATTTTGGCCGTGTTAACAGCATCATCTGCAATGTCGGCTGTGGCTACGCTGCCGTCCACCAGTTTGGCGCTATTGACAGAGTTATCGGCATGTTTGGCCAGCGTAACTGAGCCATCGGCTAAATCGCCTGTGGATACCGTTGCATCAAGAATTTTTGCTGAGGTTACGGAACCATCGGCCAGGTCGGCCGTGGCAATGGTGCCGTCAACAATCTTTGCGCTGGTCACGGAGTTGTCTCCAAGAAGGGTTGTTGTTACCCCGCCCGTTGCAATGGATACAGTGCCTGTAGTAGTTATGGGCCCACCGGTAAGGCCGGTACCTGTAGCCACACTGGTAACGGTACCCGTGCCGGCATTATCGGCTGCCGGTGCCCAGTTGGTGCCGTTAAATTTAAGCACCTGCCCTGATGTGGCGCTCATTGAGCTTATGTCAACCGCGGCAACAGTTCCATCGGCAATCTTGGCACTGGTAACCGACCCATCGGCCAGGTCGGCTGTGGCAATAGTGCCGTCAACAATTTTGGCAGAAGTAACCGAGTTATCCGCAAGCTTTGCTGTTGTTACGGCCAGGTTGGTAAGCTCCGCTGTATTCACGGCATTATCGGCCATTTTCGCATTGTCGATGGCATCGTTGCCAATGCGTGCTGCCGGCAGCGTTCCCGTAGTAAGTTTAGAGGCATCAATGCCCGTAGCCAGTTTGGTATTGTCAATAGCTCCGGCCGCAATACGTGCCGGATTAAGTGTACCGGAAAGGTTGTCCGCATCCATGGAGTTGGCTCCCTGTGCAACCATGGCGTACGGCACGGTAGTGAGGGGTATCCGAGGGGTTAAGGTAACACCATCCGCCACTATTTCAACATATAGTTGCTGGCTGAAGATATTTGATGGGATAGGGTCATTACCAGGAGAACCTGATCCGATAATGAAGGTAAACATGCCTTTGTAGGTAGTTACGGAATTACCTGAACCCGTACCCGTACTGGAATACAACGCAGTTCCACCGGTGAGCACATTGTAAAAGAAGAACCGCACAAAGTGGGTGCCGTCAGATACAGGCTGGCCCGCATCAGGCCCTGAAGTTTGAACCAGAATGCCCTGGTACGACATCGTTGAGGGCACCTGCGCAAACACTGCGGCTGTACCCACCATGATTAAAACCGAGAGTAGAATTTTTTTCATAAGGTTGTTTGTTTTTAGCGTTTTTCCGGCTGCACGTTACAGGCGGAGGTTATTTATGTCATAGTTTGAATTCCGTTTTACCAGTTTTGGTAATACGAAAAACCAACTTTCAAGATAGGAAAATTTACAGTTCTAAGCATGATTTCGTATGGAATCAACTACCTTAAAGGTAAAAGAGGCTGAGTGGTTGAATGGATAACTAATTGATTGTAAAATTATTATGCCAAGCGGATTGTCTTTCTTCCCTGGCTTTGGTCGGCCAGGTTGGCAAATTCAATTTTCTTCTGAGCAGCATTTTTTCTGAATAAATGCAGCATGATGCCGTCTTTCAGGCCTACCTCGGGCACCTGCATGTAGCGCGCCCCGGCCCACTCCATAACTTTTATATATATATCACTGGCAGGAATAATCACATCGGCCCGGTCGGGGTTCATCTGCAACTGGTAAATGCGCTCTTCAATGGAGTGTTTCTCAATCATTTTCTTTACTTCTTTCATTTTTTTGAGCGACATCAGCCGGTGGGGCTTTAGTTGAGCCAGTTCGTACAGTTTGCTGATGTTCCCACCCGTGCCGATAGCGGTTACTTTACCGTAATCCTTTTTTACGTTTTGTTTAATCCATTTCTCCATATCGGCCCACATGATAGGGGAATCGTGGTGCTCCAGTATCCGCACTGACCCTACCTTGAAGGAACGGGTTTTTATTTTCTTGCCATGGAAGTAGAGGTTAAGTTCGGTGCTGCCGCCCCCTACATCAATGTGCAGGTAGGTGGCATCGGAAAGGTAGGAGAGAATGGCCTGGTTTATCAGTTCGGCTTCGCGCTTGCCATCAATAATATGAATGGTTAAGCCGATTTCCTTCTCCACTTCTTCGGCCAGTTGCTGCCCGTTTTCTGATTCGCGCATGGCTGAGGTGGCGCACACCATGTAATCGTCCACTTCGTAAAGTTCAATCAGCATTTTAAATACCCGCATCAGTTTTTTAAATTTTTCGATGCTGCGCGCACTGATGGCCCTGCTGTTAAACACATCGTGACCTAACCGTAGCGGAAATCGCACGTATTCCATTTTCTTAAAGATGACGTGCTTACCGCGATCGAGTACTGATGAAACCTGGAAGCGGATGGCGTTTGAACCGATGTCAACGGCAGCGAGTTTCATTGACCTCAAAGGTAATCCGGAAGGCCTCATCCTCCTAATGAATAGTAGTATGTTTAGATGGCCCCATTAATACAACTTTATGCCGGAAAGGAAATTACTTTTCTTTTTGTGCGTGATTGTGTTTCTTTGCAACTGCTTATCCAGAAAGACCGAGGGACTTGGCCCGATGACGTTTCAGCAACCACACCTAAGGGTGCACGGTGCTAAATCCAGCAGAACATTGTTCTGGGAGATGAGGAAGGATAGCGTATACCCTTCCATGGGTATTTTTTATGCAAAAAATCCTC
>CAYNIH010000181.1:0-5506 GCA_964397115.1 uncultured Roseivirgaceae bacterium
GCACGGAAGTACGGTCATGGGTTTGACGATGTGGAAGAACGCAAACGTGAATTGGGCGAAGCCTTTCAATCGGTGTACCGCTTTTTCTCTCTTCTGGCCTTTGTTGCGCTGATACTCGGTTGCATTGGGGTGGCCAGTTCGGTTCATATTTATGCGCGCGAAAAGCGGGCAGAGGTTGCCGTGCTGCGCTGTGTAGGGTCTTCGGGCTGGCAGGCATTCAACATCTTTTTTATTCAGATCTTTTTTCTTGGCATAACCGGAAGTGTGGTCGGTTCGGCTTTGGGAATCGGGATGCAGCAACTCATACCGGTATTATTTGGCAATCTCCTTCCCGTAGAGGTAAGCCTTACCCCCGCATGGCTGTCGGTGGGTAAAGGCATTTTACTAGGTACCGTTATGGCTGTGTTGTTTTCAATGCTGCCCCTTCTGGCGGTGAGGTTTGTTCCGCCCTTAACAGTATTGCGGGCTGATTTTGTTCCGGCAACCTTTTTTTCGAAAGCAAGGATGGTTGCTTTGGCCGGAGTGGTGTTGTTTCCGGTGGTCTTTGCGGTATGGCAAACCGGTGAATGGGTAACCGGATTGCTATTTGTTGCCGGCCTTGCCGCTGCGCTGGGCCTGCTTGCCGTTGTGGCCGTAATATTGTTGAAGGCCGTTCGAAGGTTCTTTCCTTCCCACGCTTCGTTTGTATGGCGGCATGCACTGGCTAACCTGTTCAGGCCAAATAACCAAACGCGGGTGCTGATGGTAACCATCGGTTTGGGTGCGTTTATAGTTGCAACACTTAATATTATTGAGAAGAGCCTATTAAGCCAGGTGGAGTTTAGCGGCCGGGCGAATCAGTCGAACACGATTTTGTTTGATATCCAGCCCTCACAAAAAGAGGCTGTAATTTCCTTGATGAAAGAAAATGAGCTACCGGTAAACCAGGTTGTCCCTATCGTTACTTGCCGGATAGCGGAATTGAAAGGCAAACCGGTAGATCAACTTCAGCGCGACACCACCGACCGCATACCCAACTGGGCGCTTACGCGGGAGTATCGGGTAACCTACCGCGATAGCCTGCATCATTCCGAAGAGTTGATTGAGGGAGAACTGCAAAAAAAATCCTCAGGCCGGGATTCCGTATGGGTCACAATTTCCGAAGGGATGCACGAAAACCTTGAAGTGGCTGTTGGCGATTCGCTGGTGTTCGATGTGCAGGGTGTTCCAGTAAAAGCCCGCATCAGCGGTATCCGAAAGGTTGACTGGCCGAAAGATCCCCCGAACTTTATCTTTGTCTTTCCGGCAGGTGTGCTCGAATCCGCCCCGCAGGTGTATGTAACTTCTACCCGCGTTAACTCCCCGCAGCAGGCCAACCGGTTTCAGCAGCAGCTTGTTATTCGCTTCCCCAATGTGTCATTAATTGACCTCCGGCTGATCCTCAGCACAGTAAACGAACTCTTCGATAAACTGGGTGCTGTCGTTCGCTTCATGGCATTGTTCAGTATTGTCACCGGGCTGGTGGTATTTGCCGGGGCAGTAGTCAACAGCAGGTTTGTCAGGATGAAAGAGAATGTGCTGCTCCGCACCCTGGGTGCCCGCACAAGCCAGATAAACCGCATTACCCTGATTGAGTACGGCTATGTAGGACTTTTCTCGGCCCTTACCGGGATGATACTTTCGCTGGGGGGCGGCTACCTGCTTACCACATACTTTTTTAAAATCACCCTTGCGTTTAGCTTGCCCGAATTGGTTACTACCACGCTTGGAGTGGTATTTCTTACCGTGCTGATTGGCTGGTGGAATTCGCGTGAAGTCATTGCCGCCCCTCCGCTCCAGGTGCTCCGAAAAGAAATTTAACCTGTTGCCGGAAATCAGTAACTTGTTTACCTAACCATGTTGCAATGAAAGTTAAACGGCTTTGGGTTGTCATAGCGTATCTATTCTTGCCGGGCATTGCCGGGCTGGCACAACCCGGTTTGAAATTCATTGAAAACAAAAATCAGTGGCCCTGCGAGGTTCAATTTGGTGCGCTTGTACCGGGAGGCAGACTCCTGATAAAGCCCGGACAATTTGAGTTAACCTTGCTTGAAGGAGAACCTGATCATCATCAGGAAATCAATTCGGCCGTCAGCGAAGCCCAAGGAAAACCGGTTTTAAACGCGCCTCCCGCCAGAAGCGGGCACGTGCTGCAACTGAATTTTCTCAAGGCCAATCCGGCTTCAGCAGCCCGTGCATTTATGCCGGTTGTTGAATACTACAATTTTTTTCTTGGAGACGATCCGTTGCAGTGGGGAACCCATGCGATGGCCTATCGGGGCTTGTATTATCCATCGGTATATCCCGGTGTTGATTTAAAAATCAGTTCGGTTAACCAAAACCTGAAGTACGATTTTATTGTTGACCCAGGCGCTGATCCGGCTTTGATTGAACTTCAATACTGCGGGGCCGATCAGCTTAGTCTCGAGAACGGTAACCTGCTCATTAAGACCTCGGTAGGCCAGTTAGTTGAGAAGAAGCCATTTGCCTACCAGCAAATCGGGGGCAGGCAGGTTAAAGTAACTTGCCGGTACGCACTATTTGACGACCGCATCCGGTTTGAATTTCCAAACGGTTATGATTCATGCTTCCCGTTGGTTATCGATCCGTTATTGATTTTTTCTACGTTCTCCGGCTCAACGGCCGACAACTGGGGCAGTACCGCCACCCCGGGCGAAAACGGCAACCTGTATTCATCGGGCATAATGCGCAGCGCGCTGGGTGGCACCTTCCCGGCCACACCGGGTGCCTTCCAAACTACCTACGGTGGCGGGTATGATGTTGCCCTGCTTAAGTACGACTCTACCGGCAGCCAGTTGTTGTATGCCAGTTTCCTTGGCGGAGCAAGCAACGAAACCCCGCACAGTATGGTGATGGACGGCAATGGCGACTTACTGGTATTTGGTACAACCAGCTCATTGAACTTTCCGGTTACACCGGGTGTGATGGGGCAGGCGTTTCATGGCGGGGTTGATGTATTTTCCGATGTTATTGAACGATACCCCAATGGGTCAGATATGTTTGTTGCGCGCATCAGCGCTGCGGGCGATCAGTTAAAAGCCTGCACGTACCTGGGCGGGTCGTCCAACGATGGATTAAACACGTGGCCTGGTCCGTTAACCCGAAATTATGGCGATGAAATGCGTGGAGACATTATTACTGACCGCCACGGAAATGTTTACATCAGTTCGGTAACCTCTTCGGTTAACTTCCCGATAGTCAATGGGTTCTCACCCGTGTATAATGGAGGGGGTACGGATGCCGTTTTGATAAAACTAAATCCAGACTTCTCGCAGATTATCTGGTCAACCTTCATCGGTGGCAATGGTTTTGATGCCTCCTACACCATCAAATTCGATAGCCTGGGGAATATTTATACAGGCGGGGGTACAACCAGTTCGAATTTTCCCATCACTCCCGGAGCTTACCAGGTGGCCTATACCGGCAACACCGATGGGTGGGTAGCACATATCGATTCAACCGGCACAGCGTTGCTTCACTCAACGTTTACCGGAACTAATCAATACGACCAGTTATATTTTCTTGATGTAGGCACTGAAGGCGATTTGTATGTTTACGGACAAACCACAGGGCCGATGCCAGTTACCCCTGGGGTTTACAAAAACCCGAACAGTGGCCAGTTTGTGCAGAAGTTTTCCGGTGAACTGACCTCGTTGGTTTTTTCTACCGTGTTTGGTTCGGGTATCGGCATCCCGAATATTTCGCCAACGGCTTTTCTGGTAAGCGAGTGCAACAACTTGTATATGTCGGGGTGGGGTGGGGTGATAAACAGTTCGCGCGGATACTGGCCGGCCACAAGCCGCACCACCGGAATGCCCGTAACGCCCGATGCCTTGCAGCCGACAACGTTCGGGTCGGACTTTTACTTCATCGTGCTTACCGAGGATGCTTCTGAGTTGCTGTATGCCACTTTTTTGGGCGGACCGCAAACGGCAACGCATGTTGACGGAGGCACCAGCCGGTTTGATAAAACCGGGATCGTCTATCATGCCGTATGTGCCGGTTGTGGAGGCAGTTTTGATGATTTTCCAACCACACCGGGTGCCTGGTCGAATACCAATAACAGCCTGAGCTGCAACAATGCAGCCTTTAAATTTGATTTAGCTTCTTTGCGGGCGCGGCTTCAAACCAACACTGTTGATTTCTCCAACCCGGGAATCGCCTCGCTGTGCTACCCGGATACGCTGCGGCTTGAAAACTTCAGCACGGGTGGAGAATTATTTGAATGGGATTTAGGCGATGGCACCAAACTCACCAAAACCAACAAAGAATCGTTTCTGCATCAGTATCAGAACGAAGGTGCCTACCTGATTAAACTCAAGGCAATTGAACTGAATACCTGTACTGCAGTTGACTCTACTCAAAAGCTTGTGATGGTTTATAAGAATGACGGTTTTGCACAGGATGATGCCACCATTTGCCAGTATACAACTTATCAGCTTGAAGCAACAGGCGGTGTTCAGTACAACTGGGTAAGCGATGATGGGCTGTTTCAATCGAACTTACAACGGCCATTGGTTAACCCGCAGGATACCACACAATATATTGTAACCATTACTGATGCTGACGGGTGTATAAAAACCGATACAGTTCAACTTAACGTTGTACCTGGTATTGATCTTGAAATAAAGCAGGAACTGGTGACCAACTGTTTTTCACGGCCGGCAGTACGGTTAACCAATAACACTGAACAACAGGAAGATGAAACCTATTTTTTCGATTTTGGCGATGGCTTTACTTCCGACCTGCCTACTGTGGTGCACGCTTATGATGCTGACGGCTTCTACGAGGTGAAACTGGTGGGCATGAAGGCATCCTGTGTTTACGAGGAAGTAATCACTGTTCCTGTTTTTACGATTAAGGTGCCCAATGTGATTACCCCGGATGATACACCCGGGGATAACGACACCTTCTTTATACAGTATGGCGATGCGATGCAGTTGCCTGCTGATTTTGGTTTGCCGGTGCAGCTTAAAGTGGTAAATCGTTGGGGTAAACTCGTGTTTGAATCAACCGATTACCGGAACAACTGGGCGGCCAACGACCTGGACAGCGGTATTTATTTTTACGAGGTGAAAATCGGCAATGAGGCTGTCTGTAAAAGCTGGCTTCACGTAATTAAGTAGATAACGGTAGTTGCGGTAATTGAACAATAAAGATAGGCTTGAAAAACAATTCAAAAAAAAGCCGTAGAACATCCATACGGCATGCGTGGGCCCAGCAGGGCACGATCCTGCGACCCCCTGATTATGAGTCAGGTGCTCTAACCAGCTGAGCTATGGGCCCTTTCGGGAAGAATGAGGTGGCAATGTTAACTAAATCAGCACGAATACACAATTATAAAAGTTTGTTTAGAAGGATTGACGTGTTGGTTTATTTTTGATTTTTTATCCGATGATTAAGGAAGCAAGAAGGAAACTGCTGCAGTTTTTTTTATTTGTCGCTACTTTTATTTCCACCACCATTG
>CAYNIH010000182.1:0-5490 GCA_964397115.1 uncultured Roseivirgaceae bacterium
ATGGCCTTAACTCTTTTGTTTTCGCGCGCCTTCCGGATGGACTCGGCAAATGTGTCGGACCCGATTACGCCCTGGTCGGTTTTACCCGGGAGAATGGTTCCCTCAGCAACGATGACGGCAATTTCGTTGGCGGACGATCTTTGTGATGAGAAACTTTTCCTGTATCGCTTGTAGATGATGGTTTTTATCTTATCGGATTCCTTCAGGCCAAGGCGGCTGCGCATCTCAGCAAGCACTTCATCATAATACAGCAGGGAATCCACCAGGCCGAGTTCCATGCTCAGTCGCGCATTGCGCGCCTGCATTTTGTCGGAGATCGTTTTCAACTGGTCTACCGGTATCTTCCGGGCTTCGGCAATGCGCTCGAGCATGTACCCGTAAATGGAATTTACCAGTTCAGTCAGTTGCACCCTGTTTTCGGCACTCATTTTATCGAGCAGGTAAGGTTCTACGGCACTTTTGTAATCGCCAACCCGAAAGATTTCGGGCTTGATTTCAAGTTTATCGAACAAGCGTTTGAAAAAACTGATCTCAACCGTAAGGCCATTGAATTCCAGCTCTCCTTCCGGATTAAGGTACACCCGGTCGGCCGCGGAGGCGAGGTAGTAGGCTTTCTCCGACATGACTTCCGAATAAGCGACAACCCATTTACCGCTTTCCCGAAATTCGAGCAGCGATTGCCGTATCTCTTCAAGGGTGGCAAAACCAGCCATCGGGTAATTTACATCGAGATAAATTCCGGCTATCTTGTTATCGGAGGCCGCATGCCTGATCGCTTCTTTTAATTGAAGCAAGCCGATGGCGGGAATTTCATTGCCAAAAACAGGCATTCCTTCAAAGGGGTTCTCCACCTGCTGCTCGGTTATTTCTGCATCCAGGTTGATGTGCAGCACGGTATTATCCTTTATTACCACCTTTTCATCAGCTGAAAGCACGCCAACCACAACAAAAAACAGAAGCAGGCTAAGAAAGGTAAAAACGGTTAAAGCCAACAGAGCGGCCAGGAATGTTTTAAAAAAGTTCATAGAATAAATTTTTAACGGCTCAAAACTACTTACATCGCAATTAAAAAGTAAGTTGGTACCCATGAACAAAGTTTACCTGTTGTTAGGGAGCAACCTGGGTAACCGACAGGAAAACCTTGAAAAGGCATTGCAGCATATCAGTCGGCAAGCCGGCCCGATAGTTACAGCCTCACCGGTTTATGAAACCGCCCCCTGGGGCAATGAAAAGCAGAACCCGTTTTACAACCAGGCCGTTGAGGTGCACACCACCCTGGCCCCGCATGCGCTAATGGCCAGCCTGCTGGTCATTGAGTCGTTACTGGGCAGAATCAGGAGCAAAGAAAAATATGGGCCGCGGTTAATTGACATTGACCTGCTGTTCTACAACGACACAATCATCAACACGCCTGAACTTACGCTGCCCCACCCCTACCTCCATACCAGGCGGTTCGTTCTTGTTCCGTTAAATGAACTAAAACCCGACTTGGTCCATCCGGTATTTCAAAAAACCATCAACCAACTGCTGGCAGAATGCCCTGACACGCTGGCCGTGAAACGGGTAAATTAAGCGCGGAAAAAGTGTTGCGCTGGTGGCCGCTAAGCCGGTTAAAGGCTCAACGCTTCAACGGCCGGTGCGATTTTTTTTACCAATCCCTGCAGCACCTTGCCGGGACCGCATTCAATGAATGTTGCGGCACCATCCTTAACCATTTGCTGTACCGACTGTGTCCAGCGGACGGGGGCGGTAAGTTGGGCAATAAGGTTTTTCTTTATCTCACTTACATCAGATGAAGGCCTGGCGTTAACATTCTGGTACACCGGGCATACCGGCTTATGGAACACCGTAGCCTCAATGGCTGCAGCAAGTTCCTGGCGGGCCGGCTCCATCAGGGGCGAATGAAACGCACCGCCAACCTGCAGCGGAAGTACGCGCTTAGCCCCGGCATTTTTCAGTTTTTCGGAAGCAAGTTCCACCCCTTTTATTGAGCCGGAAATGACCAGTTGGCCTGGGCAGTTGTAATTGGCAGCCACTACTACTTCGCCCGAAATGGAGGCACAGACTTCCTCGACCAGGTTGTCATCCAATCCCAGTACGGCTGCCATGGTTGACGGATTTAACTCACAGGCCTTTTGCATGGCAAGGGCTCGTTTGTACACCAGAAAAAGAGCATCTTCATATTCCAGGGCCTTATTGGCAACCAGGGCAGAGAACTCGCCAAGAGAATGGCCGGCCACCATATCGGGCTTAAAGAAATCGTTAGAAAGTGCGGTGGCCACCGAGTGAATAAAAATGGCAGGTTGGGTAACCCGGGTTTGCTTCAACTCCTCGGCAGTGCCTGCAAACATGGTTTGGGTAATGGCAAAGCCCAACACCTCGCCTGCCTTATCAAAATAGTATTTCGCCTTTGGGTTCGACTCGTAAAGGTCCTTGCCCATGCCGCTGAATTGTGCACCCTGACCAGGAAAGATGTATGCTTTCATATTTTTTATTTGAAGGGCAAAATACTGATCGGTTCACGTATCTAAAAATCTGTTCTTCCATTTTTCCGATGGCAGCCAGCAGGTTTCCCGTTTACCAAACCAACGGTACCGGTGGCGGGCTATCCAGTCGTAAACCGGGTTACGGATAAACCGGGGAACAATTTTGAACACGTAAAGCAACGGCCAAAGTCCTGATAATCCTCGGGCGATTTCGAGGGCGGCATCACTTTTGAAAAAGATTTTTTCACCTTTAACCAGCACGATGGTGTGCAGATCCGAAGGATCACGCCCCAGTTTAACAAGAACCTGCCGGCCAGCCTCTGATTGCAGCGAAGCGAAATGAAAATTAGTTGCCGGATCTCGCTTCAGGATAAACTGCACCGAAGCGCTGCACAAGTTGCACAGGCCATCGAATAAAACCAGAGAAGGTGTGTTTGCTTTACCTATCGCACCAGGTGAACCCATCCTTTTATGGTTTGCACCTGTTTGTTTGGATCGACTACATTAAATGTTACATCGGCAACATAGAAATAAACTCCCGAGGCCAAGGGAGTGCCGTTTTTGTTGCGGCCGTCCCACTCAATGTATATGGTGTTTCGCTCATCACCGATTTTACCGGTGTAGGTATACACTTCATCGCCCCACCGGTTATACACCCTGAAATTCACCGCCTGCACAAAGCGCGCACAACGCCTGGCCAGGTTCTCGCCTTTTAACCCAACAGTAAGATTTCTGCAGGGATAGGTTTCGGGAATGCTGCTGTCGAATTCGGGGCGATAGCCGTAGGCAGCAAACACATCATTGCAGTAATCACCATTCGGTGTAAACAGGTTGGGCAGCTCATAATTCGGACAGTTGTCGTTGCAGGCAGCTTCGCTTAATTCACTTTCGTTTCCGGAGCGGTCAACTGCCGAAAGTCTGTAACACCGGGCAAAGGAAGAGAGGGCGCTGTCGTAGTAAACCGTATCGCGGATGTTGCTGGCCAGCAGAAAATACTCACCCGTGGTTGACCCTGAGGCATACAGGTTATAACTGCGGATGTCGTCACGACAATCCGGGTCAGTCGGGCGGCTCCATTTTACCACATTCACAAAGGAAGTAGGGCTGCATCCATAGGTGTCATAAAATGTTTCGCAATCAATAACAAACGGGGTAAGCACAGGCTTGCAGGGCGGATCGTCATCGCGCGGCCGGGCGCAGATTATCTGGCTGTAGTTTTCAAGTGGTTCACCGATAGCCGGGTTCCCATAACCTCCTCGTACTTTAACCCGGTAGCAATAAAAGGTATTATCATCCAGCGGAACGCCATTCCATTGGCCTGAATCAACATAAACAAATCCTTCTGTAAATACATCCACGCTGTCAATTAGCACCAGATCATTTTCAGTGGCATTTTCAGGTCCGCGGTAAATCAGGTGGCGGGGATACGACTGAATCTGGTTAGACCACGGTACCACCGCACTCCAGTTCAACTCAATGCGTTTGGTTGAGGGCTTCAATTCAAGGCGTACAGAAGAAGCAGTCGAAGAAGTGTCGATTGGCGACCATGTTGTTGGTTCGGTGATGGTATTTGAATACAATACAACCCGGTAGTTAAAAACGTTTTCTTCAGAGTTTATTCCATCATCTACGACAGTCGTATCTCCGGGCAGTGTTCCCGGATGAACTTCAGTAAGGTTTGTGTTGCCGGCAAAACCGGAGGCCCGCCATACTTTGTATTCATACGGACCCGGAAACTGTGTTTTGTTAATATCAAAAGGCGAGCGCCAGCTTACCCGTATCTCACCGCTGGCTGAACTTGTTTTGTCAACGGTAGCATGGGTAATTACCGGGGCATCGGCCAGGATTGGGGGAATGCAGATTTCCTGCGATAGATAACTTTCTCCACCGCCCGGGGCCGGGTAACCGGCTACCAGCCGGTAACAATATTTTGCCCCTACATCGAGCCCCTTGCCACCGTTGGTATCGGTAAAGGTGTTACCCGCAGCACTTACCGTTGCAATGAGCGAATACCCAAGAAATTCAGGCATTCCGGTCTGGCAGCTATCGGGATTGAATACGATGCTGTCAACCCTGCGCCAGATTTGGATGGCGTTCGCATTCTGGCAGACGTAGGGCTGCCATTCCAGCAAAGCATAGCGCCTGGCCAGGTCAACATTGGCCGAATTCCACACAGGCGGAGGGCCTACCACCTTGATGCGCCAGGTTTTAAAGGTTACCAACCGCGGAGTTCCTTTATCGGTTACCTTGAACACAACCTGGTACGGCTGATCTTTAATGTGTTCGCAGGTGGTGGTCCAGGAAAACTGAAGTTCAGCCGGAGGGTTCGATGCCTGAAAATCGGCCGGGAAAGGGGTTATGGTTGCCCGCGATGGAAATGATTCGCCAAAAATCTCAGAGAAGGCCTCCAGTTTCACGTCATCGTTGTTGGGGTCAATACCAAAAATGGTTTCATTAATTACCGTACCGGCATCCACGCAGATGTCTTCGGGCACAATAAGGTCGGGCCGGTCATTATCGCAGTCATCAACAATAATCTGCATATCCCTCCGCACAAAACCTATCCTAACCCATTGGCCATTAATCTTTCGCCATTCAATAACGATAAAGGCAATGTTGTATTCACCAACCTGGCATGGAGCATCCCATACGATGGTACCATCGGAAGGGTTAATGGTAAAGGTGGGCGGGCCGTCACCCGCTTCATTACCGGGCTGGCAGGTTGCATAAAAATCAGGGTGGTTAGGCGGCCTGTATCCTACAACCGGAATACCTTTTTCCGAGAAGGGAACGACCAACTCATACGAGAGGCTGTCGCCATCCGGATCAAAAGCACCTGGATTATGAAAAAAAGCCTGACCCTGGCAGGCGCGGTCAATTGGCGGGATGAGGAGCTGGGGCGTATTTTTATTGCATAAAAAGGGATCAATGATCAACTGCGTTTCAAGGTAAAACATGGTGTTCTCCGAATTGATCATATTGAGCACTCCCTCATTCCGGTTAG
>CAYNIH010000183.1:0-5483 GCA_964397115.1 uncultured Roseivirgaceae bacterium
AGATAAACATCTTTACGATGTTATTATTTACGGTTGTGGCCTCCACGGTTTCATCATCCATATAGCGGCTTGCAAACTTCCTGTTTGGGAAAATACCTTTCCATTTCTCCTCCATGTAGGCATTGACCCCGACAATTTTATCAACGGGAGCCGCAAGAACAAGGTGTTTATATTTATCAGGGGAAACGTATCGGATCATTAACGGATCCAGTTCGTTCCACAGTCCATTATTATAAACATCTTTAATCACCCCAATAACATACAATTTTACCGTGTCCATCCACACTATTTCCTTACCCAAGGGGTTATCCCATCCGAACAACGAAGCAACCCGTTCGGTAACGATAACCGACTCGTTCCGGTCTGTCTCCGAATTTTTTATAAAATCCCTTCCCTGTACAAGGGTTAATCCGGCTGTTGACAGATAATTATCGCCTACATGCATGATCTCTACTTCTATTTCAGTGTCGCGGTATTTAATCGGATCGTTATAAGCACTGGAGAACAGGTGGTGCTCGGAACCTGCAATGGAAATCACGTCCGGGTTTTGCACCATCACATCGCGAAGGATATTAAATTCCGATTCGTTATTTACCCAGGTAAACAGTACTTCCTTTTGTTTAAAGCCCATATCAAATTCGCGTTGGTACCGGGCGTTTCCGATAAATGCAATGCTGCATACAATGCCAATCAGTGAAATAGCAAATTGAAGCGTCAGCAGGATGCGGGTAAAATAATTGGTACCTCCAAATTTCAACTTGCCTTTTAAAATGGCGGTAGGCTGGAAGTTGCTGATATAAAATGCCGGGTAGCTTCCGGCTAATAGCCCGGTAAATAAAAGGATTAAGACCATGAAGATGGTAAAATCGGGCTTGCCGAGGTAATCGGTTGTAAGTTTCATGTAGGGCCACAAGGCATTGAAGGCCGGGATAAGCAGCCCATCGGCTATAACCATACCGATAAGCAGCGCAATGAAGCACACCAGCATGGTTTCGCCAATGAATTGCGCAATCAATTGCGTGCGCATGCTCCCCATTACTTTACGTATACCGATTTCTTTTAACCTGCGGGAAGAAATTGCAATAGCGGTGTTGGTGAGGTTAAAGCAGGCTATAAGCAGAATAAATATGCTCATTACACCAACACCAACCACCGCAGACACCGGGGATGCATATCTTGTCCAGGTGCCTGGTCGTTCGGCATATTCATCCCGTACGGCCATGCCCGTGAACGGATCAAGTTTAAATCCGCTGATGATAAAGTCTTCACGTACCTGGTTGTTATTTTCCTTTAGAGGGGTAAGCTGCGCTTCAATTGCAGGTATCCGGCTTGCATCAGCGAGCTGAACAAAAACGGTATTTCTGTAATACCAATTGGTTCCTTGCCTGAACTCCGGGTTAATCTCCCAATAGTTTTCGTAATGGGTAAAGGCATGAGCATCACTAAAACTGGAATTGGTTGGCGGAAGTTTATAAACACCACCTACTTCATACTCCCGAACACGGCCTTCGCTAAGGATGTGGGTAAATGATTTCCCCACTGCCCTTGTAGTACCGTATAGACGCAGGGCCAGCTCATCGCTGATTAGCACATGGGCCTTATCACGAATAGTGCCCAGCGATCCATCCACCACTTCGAGCGTAAACATGCTCACAAATTCCGGATCAACATACGACAGGTTTGCATCAAAAATCTCTTCACCTATCCGCACATCGGCATACGTACTTGAATACCGGGTAACCGCTTTAACTTCGGGCATGGTTTCGCGGATTACTTCACCCAACGGAAGCGGCACATATCCATACTCAGTTAACTTGCCCTGGAATTCGCGGACGAGATTAACCCGGAATAATTGGTTGCGGTTAGCGTGGTTCTCATCAAAACTTGCATTGAACTCGTAGTTGTAATACCCTACAATGCAGCAACCGATGGCTATGGCCATGCCCAGAATATTGATGAAGAGATAAACCTTATTCTTCATCATGCTGCGAAGGGTAATTAGCAAATAGTTTTTTATCATGACTCCGGGTTTGGTTTACCTTAGACAAAAAAAAACTTACTCAAGTTGCAGCACACTCAATAAAAATGCCAGCGTGGTCAACAAGTAGTTTTTGTTAAAAATGATACCCCATCTTTTATTGGTTGTTCAAATACGAACAAATAGTGTTCGGTAATTAAACAAAACTGGTGTGCACTAAGCATACCGGAGGGTTGTAATGCAGATGGGCAGCGATTAAACCAAAAGCAATAAAAAACCCCGCCAGTTTCCCGGCAGGGTTTTCAAACAACCTAAACCTGTAAACTTAATATACTAAATATGAAAATGTTCCTTAATATTTTCGGTAACGATCTTGCCGTCAAACAGGTTAACAATACGGTGGGCATAGTTGGCATCGTACGGTGAGTGGGTTACCATCACAATCGTTGTTCCTTCTTCGTTCAGTTGAGAAAGAAGTTTCATCACTTCTTCACCGTTGGCCGAATCCAGGTTACCAGTGGGTTCGTCAGCCAGAATAACTTTCGGTTTTGCAACGATGGCACGTGAAATCGCAACACGCTGTTGCTGACCACCAGATAATTGCTGCGGAAAATGGTTTCTGCGGTGCATAATGTTCATGCGTTCCAGCACTTCCTCTACCCGTTGTTTGCGCTCGGCCGATGGCACCTTCATATACAGCAGCGGCAATTCAACATTTTCAAATACAGTCAGTTCGTCAATCAGGTTAAAACTCTGAAATACAAACCCGATTGAACCTTTACGCAGTTGAGCACGCTGGCGTTCCGAATACCGGGATACCTCATGCTCCCCGAAATAATACTCCCCGTTTGTTGGGTTATCAAGCAAACCCAGAATATTTAACAAAGTGGATTTACCACAACCCGAAGGTCCCATAATGGCCACAAACTCGCCTCCTTTAATCTCCAGGTTAATATTATTCAGTGCGGTTGTTTCCACCTCTTCAGTGGTGTACACCTTTTCTAGATTTTTTAGTTTAATCATGGTTTTGGCGATTTACGATTTTAATATGTTCTATTTTGTAATTTGGTTTTCCTGTACTGATACTCTTTTTTATCTAAAAGGTTTCAATTCATTACCAACACTTCATTATTTCCAAAATTTTCATACGATGAAGTGATTACGCGATCTCCCGGCCTCAACCCTTCCAGTACTTCAAAGTGCTCGGTGTTCTTCCGGCCTAATTTAACGTTCCTTTTCACCGCGCGGTTACCGTCAGCTTCCAGCACATACACCCAGTTGCCTCCGGTATCTTTATAAAATCCACCAACTGGCAACAACACCTCTTCACTTGACTGGCCCAACTCAATGCGCATCCGCAACGACAGGCCGCGCCTTATTCCCTGCGGTGTTTCATTGACGAAATTCATATCCACAGGAAACCGCCCGTTCGTAACGTTAGGGTAAACATAAACAATTACCAGTTCATATTCTTTGCCGGCATAGGTGGTGGTGGCCCGCAATCCTTCCGAAATGCGCGGCAGGTATAGTTCATCAATCTCAACGCGAACCTTGTAGCTTCCCACCACATCAACCTGACCAAGGCGCTGGCCTGGATTAATGCTTTGGCCAACATCCAGTTGCGGCCGTGTTAACTGGCCATCAATTGGGGCGCGGATAACGAGGTTGTCCAATATTTTGCTTACCCCATCCAGGCTCAGCATCATCCGCTTTTCCGAGGCAGCCGTTTCACGCAACTGCCTGATCCGATCGATCGAATCGGCTTTATATACCTCGTAGGTAATGCGCTTGCGTTCCAGGTTATAGTGGTAATCGGCCTCCGTGCGCTCAAATTCCTGTTTGGAGATTAACTTCTTTTCATACAACTGTTTCTGGCGAAAGTATTGCGGTTCAAGGATTGCCAGTTGGTTATCAATAGCTGCCAGCAACTGCCGCTGTTCCAAATCATTTCGCATAATGTTCAGGCGGGTTTCACGTGCCCGGTTAATGCTTTCATTAAATGAAGCTTCCTGCTGCAAGACGGTAAGTTCGCGGTTAAGGTTGCTCAGTTCCAGAATAACATCACCTTTTTTGAGCATGGCACCGCTTTCTGCCACCACGCGCCTTATCGTACCGCCTTCCACCGCATCGAGGTACACCGTTCGGCTGGGTTCCACCGTACCGGTTTGCGGGATAAATTCCTGGAATACGCCACGCTTTACTTCTGCAATGGTAATTTTATCCTTCTCTACCTTTAACCTTGAACGCCTGTCGGCAAACAATGCCTGGTAGCCAACAAAAACCACTACAACTGCGATGCCCCCATAGGTGGCAACCCGCTTCAACGTCCACGTTTTCTTTTTAAGCTGCCTGTCCATCAATTCAGTTAAATGCTAATCCTCCTTGCCAACAAACATGCCAAGGGAATCAATCAGCGTTTTCAGCGGTTTTCTCCCATTAAATTTAAAAATACTTCGTTCAGTTACGAACGGGGTTGTCCGAATGTGGACGAAATCGGTTAATTTTATTGAAGAATACGCGTGTTTTTACAATGAAAATCGAAGTGCCAGGCTTCGGTACCAACTTTGCAAACGGTAGCCCGAAATCGGACGTAACTGAACGTATATGGAACAAAAGCAAGGAAAGGTGCTAATCGTTGACGACAACGAAGACCTGCTGAAGGCAGCCAGAATGTTTCTGAAAAGGCATTTCGCCCAGGTGGATATAGAGAAGAATCCTGAAGCCATACCCGCGCTGATGGGCCAGGAAGATTACGATGTTATTCTGCTCGACATGAATTTTACCAAAGACGTAAGCAGTGGCAGCGAAGGATATTACTGGCTTGGAAAAATCCTTGAAATTGATCCGTCAGCTGTTGTTGTGCTGATCACCGCTTACGGGGATGTGCAAATGGCGGTAAAAGCCATAAAAGCAGGCGCTACCGACTTTGTACTGAAGCCATGGGAAAACGAGAAATTGCTGGCCACCCTGTACTCGTCCATGCGCCTGAGGCAATCGCGTGATGAAATTGAGAACCTGAGAATAAAAAACCAGGAAATCAACAAGGAACTGAACAACCGGTTCAGCGAAATTATCGGAACCAGCCCGGTGATACAGCGGATTTTTCAAACCATTGACCGGGTTGCCACCACTGATGCAAACGTACTGATTCTTGGAGAAAACGGAACCGGCAAAGAGTTGATTGCACGCGCCATTCATCGGCACTCGGCACGCAGCCACGAAAATTTTGTAAAAGTAGACTTGGGTTCGATAACCGAAACACTCTTTGAAAGCGAACTGTTCGGACATAAAAAAGGCGCCTTTACCGATGCCAAGGAAGACCGTGCTGGCCGCTTTGAACTGGCCAATGGCGGTACCTTGTTCCTCGATGAAATCGGGAACCTTTCCATGCCGTTGCAGGCTAAGCTGTTAACCGTTATTCAAAACAGGCGGGTAAGCCGGGTTGGCTCAAATAAGGAAACCCCCGTGAACATCCGGTTGATATGCGCCACCAACCTGCCGCTTT
>CAYNIH010000184.1:0-5477 GCA_964397115.1 uncultured Roseivirgaceae bacterium
ACGGCTGGGGATAAAATTCCATTTTATCGACCTCACCAATGCAACCAACATCCATCAGCACCTCAACGAAAAAACAAAACTTATCTGGCTGGAAACACCCAGCAACCCGCTAATGAATATCATTGATATTCAGGCCTGCGTTGAAATTGCCAGAACAAAAAATATCAGGGTAGCTGTTGATAACACGTTTGCCTCGCCTTACCTGCAAAACCCGCTCGACCTGGGGGCCGATATTGTGATGCACTCGGTAACCAAGTACTTGAGCGGCCACTCTGACGTAATTATGGGAGCCTTGGTAACCAATGACGAAAAGCTTCATCAGGAACTTGCCTTTATCCAAAACTCATGCGGTGCCGTACCCGGCCCGCAGGATTGCTTTCTGGTTTTAAGAGGCATCAAAACATTGCACCTCCGGATGGAGCGCCACTGCCATAACGGAAGCAAGGTGGCAGAATTCCTAGCGGCTCATCCCAAAGTAGGCAGGGTGTACTGGCCAGGGTTTACTACCCACCCGAACCATCAGGTTGCCAAAAAGCAAATGCGGGCTTTTGGAGGAATGCTTTCATTTACCCTTAATGATGACAGCATTAAGAAAGCCCATTTGTTGATGAAGAGCGTGACGCTCTTTTCACTTGCTGAATCACTTGGCGGGGTTGAATCATTAATCAATCACCCTGCCTCAATGACACACGCCAGTATCCCAAGAGAAGAACGCATTAAAAACGGTTTGGTTGATTCGCTGATCCGCCTTAGTGTGGGCATCGAAGATGCAGATGACCTGCTGACCGATCTGGAGCAGGCGTTAAAAAAAGTATAAACTAAAAAGTCCCGCTCATTCGGGACTTTTTAGCGTTAACTGCTTTACAAAAAATCAATCGTTATCAAGTGCATTATGCCGTGCGCGTTTGATGTTGCGGCTGGCACGGTCCTGTTTCCTTTCAATTACAGCCTTTTCCTGGGGAGTGACCACCCCATCGGTTTTTGCCGCCTGCTTGGTTCTGCGGATGTGGCGCTGTTGCTTCCGTAATAACCTCGCCTCACCTTTAGTAATTTCACCCTCCTGTACTCCCTGATGAATACGGGCGTGTTGTGCCTTTTGACGTGTAGTGGCCCTTGGCGTTTCTGTCTGCGCCCACGCTGTGGCGATTGTTAGGCACATCAATACTGCTACTGCTAAACTGGTCGTTTTCATATCGTTTTGTATTTTTTTAACTTAGACTTACACATCCTTAAGGGGTTTAATCAGGAACTATAACTTTTTTTTGTCGGCAATCGGATGATAAATTCACTGCCTTTGCCAGGCTGGGAGTTGAGCTCAATGCTGCCGTTTAGCCGATCAACCAGAATTTTCACAATGGCCAGGCCCAATCCATGTGAACTTTCGCCACCGGTTGGGCGGGCGCTGAGTTTTTTAAATTTCTGATACAGTAATTTTTTATCCTCATGGCTAAAACCGGGGCCCTGATCGGTGACCGATATGGATACAAACCCATCGGCACGGCCTACTGTAATGGTTACTGCAGAGTGCTGCGGTGAGAATTTGATTGCATTGGAAAGCAGGTTATCAACAATCCGGGTTACATAATCATAATCGGAATTTAGTTCGCCCGCTGAACCCTCAGCAGTCAGCCTTATTTTTTTACTAGTTGCGGCATGGTAAAATACCGCTAGTCTGTCATTAATCAGTTGATCAAGAACAAATGTTGAATAACTGGGTTCGCGGTTAACATCAAGGGCATTAACATCCAGCAGGTCGGTAATCAGGTTAAGGCCTGCCCGGGTGGAGTCAATAATCAAATCCAGGTATTTCTTTTGTGCCTCGGTGAGTGAGCTTTCCATTTCAATGAGGCTGGCCAGGCCGCGGATGCGGTTAAGGGGCGACTTCAAATCGTGCGCCACAATGTTCATTAGGGCGTCCTTCTCATGATTCAGGTCGGAGAGTTCGCGGTTATGGCGGCCGAGCTGGTCGTTTTGGCGTATTATTTCTTTGCGTTGGGCTTCAATTTCATTATTCTGGCGCATGAGTTCTTCTGCGGTTTCTTTTCGCTTTCGGTTATTGCGCCATTGCATCATGATACCGAGGCTTACAAAAAACACCACAACAATAAGAATGATATTTTGCAGTCGTTGCTGCTTAATAACCGATTCAGTTTGAGAAGCAGCGGCTTTAAGTTGTTCGTTCTCACGCTCTTTCTTTTCAATCTCCAGTTGAAACTGTAACTTTTCAATTTCCCGGGCCAGATCAACACTCACAAGCGATTCTTTGAGTAACAGGTATCTGTTGGTGTACAGATTTGCTTCCACATGCTTTCCACTCTTCTCAAAAATTTTGCCTAGGTAAAAATTAGCATCGCGCTTTAAGTCAAGGTGCCCCTCTGATTTCAAATTAACAACCTGATTCAGGTAGGGAATGGCTTCCTCATACTTCTTCAGTTGATAACGTACATTTCCCATCAACAGGTTGGCCCTCGGTAACAGTCGAAGGTTATTTGTTTTGATAACCATATTAGAAGCAAGGCGCGCAAGGCTATCTGCTTTTTTCAGATGCCCGTTTTTTGTCAGAAACTCAGCCCACCCAATGCGGATTTCTGCCAGGCTGATAAAATCCTGAATCTTCTGTGTTATAGAATCAGCCTGTTCAAAACACCGGTTGGCTTCCTGCTCTCTGCCCATTTCGCTGTATACCAACCCCAATTCGGAAAGAGCCGAAAGCAGCGTTCGGGGTTCCCCTACCTTCTTCCGCAGCGTATAGGCTTTTAACGACATATCTAATGCTTTATCAAAATCGCCTTGCGATTTATAAATATTGGAAAGGCTGCGGTACACATACGCCAGCCCGGAAGGATCCTGAATTACTTCAAAAATGTTTAGGGCGCGTACAAGGTTCTCGTACGCACGGGTTAAATCGCCCTGATCAAAGAACAACCGGCCGAAATTATTATAGCAAAACGCCAGTTGTAGGGAATCGTTTTGTTGCTTCGCTACCTCAATAGCCCGTGTATGAAAATCAAATGACGACTTGTAATCGCCTTTGTAGGCTTTAGCCAACCCGATAAAACTCAGCGGCTTGGATAATTCTTTAGGCAGGTTTAATTCGGTGCCCACTTCAAAGGCGCGCGTACAATACCAAATGGTGCTATCGGGATACGACAGGCGGTAGGAAAAACCAATATCATTTAACAAATCAAACTTTTGCTTTCCGGTGGCTGCCTGCAGGCGATTTCGGAGACCGTCAATCCGTGAAAGTTGCTGAGCTTTTAGACCGCAACCAGTTAACCACGCCACGCACAGCACAAAAAGTAAGCGGAAAGCCCCCATTCACCTGCAATTATAAAACAAAGTTAACCAAATACTATTTAGGCAACTACCTTCGAGCCAAGTTAATCTGCCTCGACAAAATCAAGGTCTTTACCAAACGTTTCGCTGAGAAAGCGCAGCGAGATAAGCGCAATAATAATGGTGGTAATGCCCACCAGCACTGCGCCAGAAACAATTCCGTAAGAATCGCGAATCAATTTAAAAATATAGGTTAACGGCACTACCGTGCCCCGCACAAAATTGGGCACCGAGGTGGCCACCGTACTGCGCAGGTTGGTGCCAAACTGTTCGGCCGCAATGGTAACAAGCAAGGCCCAGTACCCAACACCAAAGCCCAGGCAGAAACAAGTAAAGTAAAAAAAGGCAGTGTTTTTTACCGGTGCTGCCAGGTAAAGCAGGATAAAACACAGCGTCAGTACAATATAAATTGTAACGATTTTTTTTCTGGAACGAAACCACTGGCTCAACAACCCGCTGCTCAGGTCGCCCGCCACCAGCCCCAGGTAACTGAACATCACCGCATCGCCAGCCACAACCGGACTGGTGAAACCCAGTTGCTGGGCAAACTCCGGAGAAAATGTAATCAGGATGCCGATGGTAAACCAAATGGGCAGCCCGATCAGGATGCAATTGATAAACCGCTTAAACCGGTCGTTGTTGGTAAACAGTTCTAAAAAATTTCCGCGCTGAACGGTCTTTTCCTTCAACTGCATAAACATTCCCGATTCAAAAATGCTGATGCGCGTAATTAGCAGCAACAGTCCGAGGCCACCCCCTATAAAATACGACACCTGCCAATCAAACTGTTTGGCAACGAAGTTGGCCATTACCGCGCCCAGTAAACCCACGCTGGCAACCAGGGTAGTTCCGTACCCCCGCAGGCGGGTGGGCAACACTTCGCTTACCAGCGTTATACCGGCACCCAACTCACCGGCAAGACCTATGCCGGCAATAAACCGGAGCACGGCATATTGATCAACCGAAGTAACAAACCCATTGGCAATGTTGGCCAGCGAATACATCAGTATGGATCCGAACAATACCGAAAGCCTCCCTCTTTTATCGCCCATGATGCCCCAGATGATCCCACCCAACAACAGGCCGGTCATCTGCACGCGTAACAAAAATTCACCTTCGTTGAATTGCTCGGCATGGGGAACACCCAGTGCCGCCAGGCTAGGAATGCGGACGATGCTGAACAACAGTAAATCGTAGATATCAACAAAGTAGCCGAGTGCCGCTACAACTACGGGGATACTGAAAAGCTTGCGCAAGTCGCCAGGTTGCATAAGGAAAATTTCCCTGAAAATAGAGGTCTTTCATCAAACTCAAAATCCCAAAGAACAATTACCATGATTTATTCACCACTGATAGAAAAGTAGAAGGGCATTTGATAACTTAACCCTAATCTCACAGTTTAAATAGTTCATTATGAAAAAGCATTACCTGATTACCCTTTGCCTGGTGGCCCTTTGGACGGCTCTTCCTGCACAGAAGAAACCGGCTCCTGCCCCGGCAACCGTATCGTACGACCAGAAACTCTACCAGGCGCTTGAATGGCGCAGCATCGGGCCCTACCGGGGCGGGCGTTCAGCTGCCGTTACCGGGGTTTCCGGCAAGGCTAACCTTTTTTATTTCGGGGCAACCGGAGGGGGCGTGTGGCGAACCACCGATGCGGGCAATACCTGGGAAAATATTTCAGACGGATATTTTGGCGGCTCCATTGGCGCAGTAGCCGTGAGCGAATGGGATAATAACGTGATTTACGTGGGTGGCGGAGAAAAAACCGTGCGGGGAAATGTATCCTACGGCTACGGCATGTGGAAATCGGTTGATGCCGGCAAAACCTGGACACCCATCGGGCTGAAGGATTCCCGGCACATCCCCCGCGTTCGCATCCATCCCAAAAATCCCGACATCGTTTATGCTGCTGTTCTTGGTGACTTGTTCAAATCATCGGAAGAACGGGGCGTTTACAAATCAGTGGATGGCGGCAAAACCTGGAAACAAACCCTCTTTGCCAATGCTGATGCCGGTGCCGTTGATTTATGTTTTGACCCGAACAATCCGCGCATTATGTATGCAACCACCTGGCGTATTCGCAGAACTCCATATAGTCTGGAGAGCGGTGGTGAAGGATCGGCCATGTGGAAGAGCAC